>CABUKW010000004.1 GCA_902492275.1 uncultured Peptococcaceae bacterium | reverse complement strand
ATGTGTCAAGGGATTTGGAAATATTTGCTTTGAAAGAAATCTCAGGGCTGTTCTGCTTGTAAGCGGCAGGGCAGCTCTTTTTACGCTTTTTCGCCGGTCTTCATTCCGTTCTGCTCAACAGAATGCCGCACTCGCTTCTGTTTTGGCACTCGGCATGACGGAAAAGCGTGCTGCGCTCATACAGGCTGCGCTTTCTGCACAGTCAGCGCAACGACATCTCACTACAGGGCCGGCACGCGCTCCATTTGTTTCACGCAGCGCACGGTAACGCGGCTTTGTCCGCCCGGTGTGCAGGTAAAGAGGGTCAAATCCCAATCTCCGGCTTGCAGTTCTTCTACGGCGGTTGGCTCCAATACCAAAATCTCTGATACGGCATAGGTAAAACTGTTTCTGTCCATATCGGTAAAAACAATCTTATCGCCAAGCTGCAAGTTTTTCAGCACGCCGAACTGTTTTTTATAATTATGACCGGCGATAATCAGATTATCCAGATAGGCCGAACCGCTGTAACGACAGGGCGCCAGCTTCAAATTGGGATAGCTCCACTGGCTCATCACAGGCAATGACAAATCCAGCCCGGGAATATACAAATAGCCGATATAGTCATGACCGTCTATGGTCAAAATGGGCATTTCCATCTCCGGCGCCACCAAATAAGCGGGCAGCGCCGATAGTTCCGGCAATTGGGCATCCATTTGGCTGAGTACCTGACGAGCCGATTTTTCAGCCTGATATGCTTCCCACAGATTATAGCCGGTCAGACAAAGGGCTGCTGCAAGCAGCAGCAGTCCCAACAGCATCCATAGATTGCCTTCCTTCCGCACCATATCAATGACTCCTCTGACTCTTTTGCTGTTTCACCCAGCCCAGCAAGAACAATGCCATTCCTGCCACTGCCAACAAAGGCACAGGCCACCACAGTTGTCCAGTTTGAGGCAGCGAAGCCAGCGGCACTTCTACCGGCGGTATCAGAATATAATCGTCCTCAACGCTGCTATCTGGTGTGCCATCATCGGGCAAGTCCGGCGCGCCCTTTGGCACCTCGTCCTCGTCTATCACTTCCTCCGGCGGTGTTGCTGGCTCCGAAGGCTGATTGGGGTCATCAGGATTGGTGGGCATGGCGCCATCTGTAGAAGCCGAGTTGGTCATCACAAAGGTACTGCCCTCCAAAGCGCAGCGTACGGTGTAGCCGTCGGGCACATTGCGCTCTACCACCTGCCAAATAAAACCGGCAGACAGATCGCTCCAATGGCACCGCCAGTTATCGGCGGCGGTCAGCGTAACGGTATCGTACACTTCTCCCTCCCGCAATAACTGTACAGTAACAGCCTGAGGCCGGTTAGCGGTATTGCCGCCGTCGGACCACACCTTCACCACTTCCCGTTCCACGGTATCGGCGCCCGACGGCCCGTCGCCCGGCGATGTTAGCTGGCTGTATTTGGGCGCCACAACAGGGTGATAGTCCCAGCTTTGTGTTTCGTCCAGATTGGGCAGGCAAAGCAAAAAGGGCGCTGGCAGATAGGTGCTGCCGTTTTGACTGTGCTTCTGCCCCACCACCAGGTATAGGCCCACCGGCAAGTCGGAAAACGTTAGCTTGCCATTTTGATCGGTCACGCTTTGCTGAACCGGAGTCAACTGGTCTGCTGCAGCATAGGCAGCTAAGGTTTGGGCCGCGTCCCGCCATCCGTCGCTGTCCAGCTTATCCAGCGATACTGCATAGTCGGCAAAATCGCCAGTTAAGGTAAAGCACAGGCTTTGGGACACCTGGGCCACCTGATAAATTTGAAAGCCTACGTTGGCAGCGCGCACTTGCTCCACCTGATACTGGAGCTGTAAAGAGGCGGCTTGGCCTAAATCAATGGCGTCTGCCGCCGCAGCGCCGCCACAACAGGTGGTAAACAACAAGCAAAGACAAAGCAGGCTTATGATTTTTTGAGTAAGTTTGGATTTCATGGAGTCTTTCCTCCTTTAAGATAATTGGGTTCTGTTAAGTTGTTAGGGAAAAAGTCCTGAAAGCCCTTTATATCAAAGCTTTGCAGTCTTGATCTTTATCTCCCTAAATGAATCTTACTCCCACGCTATTCGTGGTTATATTCTTTCAGATCTTCTTAACAGAACCGATAATTGTATTGCTTTGATTAGACAATGGCCGTATTACTTTTTGCGATAGTGTACCAGCAGCCAAATCAGCAACAACAATAAAATAGGCGCTGCCACCAATGGCGCTACCAGCACTGGGTCCATCTGCAAAGCGTCGGCTGTAACGCGGATATCCCCATCGGACAGATTTTCTACCCGATGGCCCCGCACCAGCAAACGGTGCGTATTGATGCCATAGGGTGTGCAGGTGACCAGCGTGCAGTAATCCTGCCCCTCCTCAATGGCCAGAGCGCTCATCTGCTCCGGCTCTACAATCAAAATCTGGTCTACCTCGTAGGTGAGCGTTTCATCCAGCACCTGCAGCATAAACAAATCGCCCTCCACCAGTTGATCCAGGTTGGTGAATAGCTTGGCCGACGGCAACCCCCGATGGCCGGACAGCACACAGTGGGTGCCAGGGCCGCCCACCGGCAGCGAAGTGCCGGGAATATGGCCCACGCCCGATTGCAGCGTGCCCTCCTCTACGCCGTGGTAAATGGGCAGCGTGCATTTGATGCTGGGGATATTGATATAGCCCATAACCGCATCGGAGGACACGGCCAGCTTGCTTTCATACACAGCCTGCTCAGCTTCGGTCAGCGTATAGCGGTTGGTCTTGCCCAATAAGGTTTGGTTATAGGCTTGCGCCTCCGCCCAGAGCTTTTCGTATTCGGCGTCATCTAGCGCTGCCACATGCTCGGCATAATTCATAATGGCCCGCGACTGATGGAAGGAATTCCAGTAATCGCTGACCGACGGATACAGGAGCAGCACCAGCCCCACCGCAAATACAGCGATTAAGACGATATTTGCTTTATTTCGGTTCATTGGGGTTGGGGCCTCCTTTTTATTTTTATTACGATTCGTTTTTTGCTGCCACATTGTTTTTATTCTTTTTTGTCATCCTGAGCGCTCCACTCTGTCATCCTGAGCGAAGCGAAGGACCTTCTTCCCGTTTTTATTCCTTAGAAGACCCTTCGACAAGCTCGGGGTGACAAGGCGGTTCTGTTCCACGGAAGATGCTTCGACAAGCTCAGCATGACAAGACCGGCCCAAAGTGATATGTTCTGTCATCCTGAGCGGAGGGCGCAAGCCCGTAGTCGAAGGAGCTTCCCTCCGGTATTGCCCAACGACGCCAGGCGCGAAAAAGGCCAGCGTAATGGCTCATAATATATGGGTAGGCGATTCGCCCAGTCATCGTCTCTTTATGGTTGGAGCAAAAATGTTTCACGTGAAACATTTGCAATTATGATTTTCTGCTTTTGCCAGCGTTTTCTGTATTGGTAGCTCTATTAGGGGGGTAGACAATACAACAAAACCGCCTGTTTTCTGCTCAACCAATAGGATTGCAGCCGTTTCTCTTTTGTTTTTGCTCATACCGTCATTCTGAACGCCTGCCATTGGCACAAAAAGTGTATTTTAGGCATGTGGTCTGTGCAGAATCTTCCTTTCGGTATTAGACGCAGGAATTTTTTTGTCAATCCTTCACAAGCCTCTATGTACCGCGGACGGACAAGCCTACGGCCTATCCATCCGCTGTTTATGTTATGTGTTTATTAGGAGAACCATTTTGATACTGACTTATTTTTCCACGCTCATGCGTTTTCTGGTAATCAGCAGTACACCAGCGCCCACTACCAATACACCGCCAACGGCATAGAAGATGGTAGTACCGATGCCACCGGTGGAAGGAAGAACAGAACCGGAAAGGTTTTCAACCTGTGTAACATTTCCCCTATTTACAGTATCGTCTGCATAGTTTATCGTAACAGAAACCGCCCCAGCTAATTTATTATAGCCAGCAGGCGCTTCAGTTTCTACTAGAAAATAGGTACCATTTTTCAGGCCGCTAAAACTAGCTGCACCATTAGTATCTGTGGTGACTTCCGTAGCATCTGCTTGATTATCTACCCAGGAAACTGCATTATTATCATATTTATAATATTTGGTTACCTCTTCTTCACCCGCTTCAACAGTCTTTGTCAAAACAAATTTCGCACCAGCTAATTTTGCAGTATCGGCAGTTTTATCTTCTGCATTTCCATCTACTTTGTCAATCACCAGCTTCGCAGTATATACCTTTACTACAACAGGTGGGTTTTCTGTTTTACTATCAGAATTACTTGGATCGTTGCTGTAAATCAATATAGCACTGTTTGCATTCCCTTCAGAACCAACAACAGCTTTTTCATTTACCGTAGCAGTGTAAGTGATTACAATATCTTTGCCAACATAACCTTGATATTTTTGAACTGGAATCGTAACATCGAAGCCATTGGAAATGCTATCATAATTCACTGTTACCATAATTGCAACATCATTATTATCTCCTGTATCAATTTTTCCATCTTCATTGACATCAATTGCTACTGCTACATCCTTATTAAAAGTCAACCCATCGGACATAGTATCCTTTACTTCATAGGTGTAGCTTGTATATCCTGTAGTATCCGGCACTTTGCCAGTGATAGTGTACGTAATGTTCTGACCAATTTCAGGGTTATTATCATCAACTGCTTTTTCAATGGTCGGATAACCAGCTTTGATATTTACTGTTGCATTTGGCGTGGTAGAAGTCAGAGAGCAAATAGAGCCATTCCCCTCGATAATATCGCCAGCGCCTCGCGGATAAACCAAGTAGTAGCCTAAATCAAGACCATTTACGGTTACACTTCCGTCTGCTGTGCCAGTCACTGTTTTATCAGCCGATTTTTCAGTGGCATAATCCAGAGCAGCTTTAGCGAAATCATCAACATTACTTTCGGTGATATTGATATATTTTTTCTGGCCATCAACTATAATTTGATTTAAACTTTCGTTATTATCTTCATCCACAATATACTCAGCACCAGCATCATTGAAAAAGGCTGTCCAATCGCTATCAATTGTATATGCGACATTATTGCCGCTATACGTCAAATCAAAAATTTTGTACAAATCATAGCTTTTCCCTTCAACTGTATTGCTGATTGTAATACTCCCTGTCGTTGTGTTTGCCATTGCGGTTACCGGTACGATAAAGGCGCACACAAAGGCTGCCAGTAATAGAAATGCTGTTAGTTTTTTTGCTTTTTTCATAAGTTTATCCCTCTCTTTAAAATATAGTAGTAAATTTCTGAAATGTCTTACGCTTTTGGAGAATGGACATTCCCCCTCTCGCGTAGTTGTTTTTGTTTCCACAGCCAGACCGCTGCTGTCAGCATCAGCAGCAGACCGGCTAATTGATATGCTTCCGACCCAGTGCCTCCGGTTTCCGGCAACGCCGTGCCGGTAGAGTTGGTAACAAGGATGGTATAGGTGGTTGTGCCATCATTGTTAGTCATTATTTTTACGTCTAGTTGTGCAGTGGCATCACCTTTAGGATATGCGCTAACGCCATCGCTACCAACCATAATGACCACTGGCTCTGTCAAGAGGTGATAGCCGTCAGGCGCTTTGGTTTCTATCAGATGGTAGGTGCCGGTCGCCAGTGTGAAATCTACTGGTGAGAAAACACCATTTTCATCAGATGTCAAACCAACCTTTTCATTTTCTTCAATCTTGTTGCCATTTTCATCAACTTGATAAAGCGTAAACGCCGCACCTGCAAGCGACAAAAGAGGATCTGTGGCGCTTACTTTTTGGAGAATAATACTCTTGCTAGTTGGCGTATTTTTAACTGGGTTATTTGTATCATCATATAAGGCTTCTTCATTAATGCCTTGTCCTGTTAAAGCGCTGGGAGCCGTTGTATAGCAAAGCGTATACATTTTAGCAGAGATTTCACTTGCTTCATAACCTGCCGGTGGCACTGTTTCTTTCACATAGTAGGTGCCCCAGGAAAGGTTCGGGAAATCTATTATCCCATTTTCATCGGATGTGACTGTTATAACTTCACCTAATTCATTTGTTGCAGGCACTGTACAATCAGTATCTTCATATAAGCCAAACGTTGCACCTGTCAAAGTTTTCGTTTCATCCGTACTATCTACTTTTTTCAGCTTAAGTTCATACTTTAAACCAACCACTTGTGGAATATCAAAATATATATTTGTTGTTGCCCCTATGGTTATTCCCGTTTCCTTGCCGGATTTTTCTGTATCTACACGATAGGTCAAGGTCGTTGTTCCATTTGTATCAACAATATTTTTGGTTTTGATTGGATTCCCGTTATCATCTAGTCCGCAACTTTGGTAGTCTGTCAGCTTAATGGTATATTCTAAGGTATAAGCATTTTTATAATAAATATGGGTGGTGCCATCAGCTACAGTTACTGCAACCTTTTTGCTAGCATCCATCTTTGCTGTTGCAGGAAGTTGCCAAGTTAGTTTGTTATTGGTATCTGAAGGTTCTATCACGCTACCTGCTGATATCAAACAATTATCAGTGTAAGTAATTCCCTCACCCATTAAGTCTATTACGGTAAGTGGCATAGTAATTTTATGGGTAACTGTGATATATTGATTCAAATCAATCGAGGTTAAATCAAGCATATTTTGATAACGTCCGCTTATTTCAGCCCATGATACAGTGCCTTTCGGAGCTAATGCTATAGGCTCTCTGCTATCAATTTGCCCATTTTCATTTGTATCTAGATTACTGTTCGCAGACCAAATGCCTGCATTTCCATTATTAACCGCTGAAATTTTGTTTGTATCTACATATCTGGTAGTAGTATAGATATCATTATTAAATTTGAGTTGAATTGTCACCGGTACTAAGTTACTCGGCTTTCCCTGATTCTGATATTGACCTTCTGTATAGAGCGGTGACCAATTAGAGTTTGTATTCACCCCTCCCCCAAGGTCAGCGGCGTTGTTGTGAACAGCTATAAATGTCGCCCCATCTAAAAAACTTTGAAAATCATTCGCTTCTGGTTCTACTGTTAAATGAATTTTAAACTCATTTTCATTCCCGGTCGCTTCTACTGTTTTTCTAATTCGGACAGCATAGTCATCAGAATAGGTATAACTCAAACCGCTGCCTATATAATTGTGAGAAACAACCTGCCAATTATTCCGTGCAGTCGTTGTAGCTGGTGTATCATCATAGTCATTCCTCACAGTAGTTATTTCTGTTTCCTCAATCGCTGTTGCCGCTAGCGCTGCTACAGGAAACGTCGAGAAACTCTTGATATGGAAACTGATGCTGTTGCCTTTCACCTTGATATTCTTTGGAGTAGGCGTACTGGCTGTTCCTGTTTCCGCTATATTTTTGGCAACGATACTTCCCTTTTCCTTTTTATAATGGCCGACCCAAGCGCCGTTGGCTTTCAGACTTTCCCAGCCGTCCGGCGTTTCTGTATAAGTGATGGTGACGTTTAAATTCAAATTGTCCACTTCGCTCAACGCATATTCGGTTCCGTCGGCTTGTCTTAGCCAAATATGATACAGATGCAGAAAATCAAAATCGGTTGTTGCATGTTCACTGCCGTGCTGCAGTGTTGTCGTCGCTGCCCCGGCTTCGTTCAGCCCGTCAATCATGGCATTGTAGTAGCTGTCGTCGTAGCTATCATCTCCATAATTTGCAGCTACTTCTTCCACCACCAGTTCAACACCGTCGGGCAATTTGCCTGTGACCTTCACGGTAAAACCGTTTCCGCTTGCTTCTTTCATAGCTTCTACGACAGTAACGGTAAAGGTTTCTTCGTTATCAAGTTTATTTTTCTTCGTGCCATATTTATGGGTGATTGTCGTTTCACCTGCGGCTTTGCCTGTCACTGTAGCCGCAGCACTGCTTCCTGATATCATTGCGATAGATGCATCACCTGAACTCCAACTATGGTAATTGGCCGCTGTTCCTGTTATCTCAAGTGTTTCACCGACTGCTACGTCCACCGCAAAGCTGGAAGCATCTAATGCCAATACCGTACCTGTTACGGAAAAGCTGTCCTGGGTAAAGGTGAAAGCGTCTATGGTATCTTCAGAGCCTTCAGTCTGCACATCCAGCACTTGAATATCATCGGCGGCAAAGTGTACGGCGCCGCTGCTTTCATTACCAGCTAAGGCAATGCCATCGGCATAGGTGATAGTGACTGCAACCGGCGCAGTCGGCTCTACTTCTGCACCATCAGCTAAGAAGGTGATGTCAAAGAAGCGGGCAAAGGATAGTGTCAGCTCCGTTTCGGCCTGATCCTGCAGGGCTTGCAGTGCTTGCTGGTAATAGGCTGCATAATCGTCGCTGTCTTGGGCAATTTCCTGCGCCTGCAGGATTACACCCTCCGGCAAAGCGTCGGTCGGGAATGTTACGCTGATGGTAGCGTCGTCCACCTGCGTTGTTAAGGTCTGCTCCGTTTCTTCCTCCTGCTGGTCCTTTGAAGCCAAACAAGCTTCGGTATGGACATGTTCCTCTAAAGTGCAAATCAGATTGCCTTCTTCATTGTAGCAGGCTTCTTCATGCTGATGTTCTTCTAGGCCGCAGAGATAGGTTTCTTTGGCGCTGGCATAGCAATCCTGGCTATGCTGATGTTCTTCCAAGCCGCAAATCAAAGTGCCTTGCAGACACTCCATGGTATGCTGGTGCTGCGCAACTTCCAGTTGACCGCAGATAAGCTTGCCATCCTGGTCATAGCAGTCGGCACTATGGGTATGGGCCTCTGTCCAAACTTCTGCTTCCTGACTATCCAGCACGGTATAACCATCGGGCAGGAAAAGTTCGGTATCTTCTGCACCTTCTACAGTGAACAAGTCAAACTGCAGACTGCTTGGTGTGGACACCCAGATGTCTTCGCTGTCTTCATAGTTGGCATCATCCCCATTGGCTGTCAGAAATAAGGTGGTTTTGCTGTAGGAGGTAATCTCCGGCAAGGTGCAAATCAGATTGCCCTCGGCATCGTAGCAAGTGTCAGCGTCATGGGTGTGCAGCACAAAATCGGCGATTCCACACGTCAGCAAACCATTTTCATCGTAGCAGGTTTCATCATGCTGGTGCACGGCCGTTTTCTGTTCCTCCTGCTGGCACAGCCAAAGCAGGGTCTCATCGTTGGCATAGCAGGCTGCTGTGTGGGTGTGTTCGTCCAAGCCGCAGGTGGTGGTCATGGTAATGGCGGGCAAGATTAACGCATAGGTGGTGCAGAACACTACCACTACCGCCATACAGCTAACTACCTTTTGCCACCGGCTATACCGTTGCTTTTTTCGCAATATGTGCGCTATTTTAGTTAATAAGTTAGAATTCATATTGCTCCCTCTTTCCGAAAGCGTTTTTGAGTAATAAAAATTGTAAATTTATTGAATTAGCCCCAAACCAGATAAGGGCCACAGCCGGAACACCAACCGGCCTACAATCTGTTCCTGGGCGATACATCCCACTGAGGTATTGCGGGAGTCGATGGATACGCTGCGATGGTCGCCCATCACAAATACCTTGGACTCCGGCACTTGGTAAGGCAGTTTGATATTGCACTCTCCCAGTGCTTTTTCACCCAGGTAAGGTTCTTCCAGTTCCTGCCCGTTGACATAAACAGCGCCATCGTCGGCGATGTCTACCCAATCGCCGGAGCTGGCGATAACCCGCTTCACCAAAATTTTGTTGTTGTAATAAAAGGCAATCACATCGCCAGTGGCAAATTTTTCACCTTTCAGCGACAGTACAATATCGCCATCCTGCAGTGTTGGCGTCATAGATTCGCCGTAAATCTGCAATACTGGCAGCCAGAGCGTGGCCACCAGAATAGCCACAGCAGCTACGGTAACCAGCGTATAAATCGTACTGCGCAATACGACGCCATATTGATTTTTGTACTTTTCCCGTTTCAACTCTGCTTCTATATCGGTAATGTCGGGAATATCGGCCAAGGTTTTCTTTACACGTGCTTTCATTGCAAAACATCCTTTAATATTAGCTGTTATATTTTATCCATTACATGGGTTTGCGTCTTATCGTAAGTTATTACTAACTATCGGGCATATTTTTATTGGTTTGGTTCGTCAACTTGCGAAGCTTGACTTTCTTCATGCAAACGCTTAATATTTTCCAGGTATTGGTTGGCAGTCTTTTGAGCCACAGCAAAAATATCGTTCAGCTGCATGGCAGCTTCTGCAATGGAACCAGCATTATCCAAAAGGATTTTTCGGCTGCGCAGTTCGCTCTCTGCTCGCTCCAGTTGTGCTTTCACCCGTTCCAGCTCTTGGCTTTGCTCCAACAGCATTTCCAGCAAGTCCACGCGCTTTAGCTTGCGCAATTCGTTTTCAGTTTTCACAGCATGCCCTCCCATCATCCTTTAGTTTTTAACAAATTTATATTTTTTTACTACCGAAAAGGTATACAATTTACAAAAATAAAAAAGTAGATATCTAGCAATTAAATTGCGCAATATCTACTAAATACGAATCGAATTTTTTATGATTTTACAGAAATTAGCCATGTTTAAATTGTATAGCTTTTTAGACGATAATTGTGATATTATCCTATATATAAATTATATACAATTTAATTAAACAAATTCATTACTAAATATGTTTAAGCTTTTCAAAATAAGCCTATATCAATTCACACTATATCACTAGCTTTTTTCAGTGTCAATATATTTTTTATTCTTTTCTATATTTATTTTCATATGTAGCTATGTACATGCTATATTTCAAACTGACATCAGCAATTTTTTCACAGAAACCTATTGTTCTGCACCGCCGCCCATGCTATAATATTAACAGTTCTAGGCAATTACATGAAGGAGGGAAACAGTCATGACACATATTAAAACAATCAGCTCCCAGAATTTACAGGGCACTGTAAAAAAAGGCGGATGCGGCGAATGCCAGACATCCTGCCAGTCCGCTTGCAAAACATCCTGCACAGTTGGTAACCAGGTTTGCAAAAATAACTAAGTTTCATGACGGGGCTGCCGCATTGATGTTTCACACAATTTGCGACAGCTCCTTTTTCTTTTTGTCGCATTGTATCAGATTTCATTATTTTTCGAAGAAAGGTGTGATTTTTTATGAGTTTTATGGAGTTGGCCAATAACCGCCAAAGTGAAAGAAGCTTTACCAGTCAGGAAGTCAGCCGCAAGGATTTATTGAAATGCCTGCAGGCGGCTCAGTTAGCGCCATCAGCCTGTAATTCACAGCCTTGGAAGTTCATTGTGTTAGACAATCCTCAAATCGTTAAACAAGCCGCTGCCGCCGTTGCTGATAATCCAATAGGCATCAACAAATTTGCGGAAACGGCGCCGGTTTTGGTGGCTGTTGTAGAGGAAGAAGCCGCCTTGATGCCGAAAATTCAGGGCAAAGTACCATCGAATCGTTGGGCCCAGTTCGACTTGGGCAGCGCCACGGAGCATTTCTGTTTACAGGCCGCAGAGCTGGGTTTGGGCACTTGCATTATGGGGGCGTTCAATGAAGAAAAATTGAAAGAAGTATTAAAAATTCCACAGGAACGCAACATTTTCGTTATGCTGGCTGTAGGCCATCCGGCAGGCAACGGCATTCGCACCAAAGCCCGCAAGGAATTGAATGCTATCCATTGCTTTAATCAGTATGAAGCGTGAGGATTTCTATGACACCAAAGTATGACACCATTTTATTTGACGCTGACGGCACCTTGCTGGATTTTGCCAAATCGGAAGAAATGGCACTGCAGAAAACCTTTGCCGCCCATCAGTTTCCCTTGGACGATGCGATAAAAGCCCGCTATCAGCAAATCAACAACAAGCTGTGGTCTGACTTTGAGCAGGGTGTGATTGAAAAACGTGAAATCTTGCGGCAGCGCTTTACCCGCTTATTCGCCGAGTTGGACATCGACTATGACGGCTTTGCCTTCAATAACGAATTTCTGTCCAATGTAGGCCAAGGCTTTTACACCATTGACGGAGCGGAACAAATCTGTCAGACTTTGCAGCCCCATTGCAGGCTCTATTTTGCCACCAATGGCAACGTGGCCATCCAGTTGAACCGCATTGCCGGCTCTGGGCTGGGACAATATTTTCTGGACACCTTTGTATCCGAGACTGCCGGAGAACCAAAACCATCGCCTGTCTTTTTTGCGTATTGTTTTGCCCATATCCCTGATTTGAACAAAAGCAAAACCATTATCATCGGCGATTCGCTATTTTCCGATATCAAAGGCGGCCATGACGCCGGCATTGCTACTTGTTGGTTTAATCCGCAGGGCAAAAAATTGGACGGCACTGTAACGCCTGATTATCAGGTTCAACGGCTGGCGCAAATTGAACAGATTATTTTCAGTGATTAAATGTCCGTTCCCTTTATGAAAGTGAGGAACCTTATGATTACGCATATTAACATTAAAATGGCGCTGCATGGTCAGGAAGAAACACTCTGGCGAGAACTCTATGTTCCTTCCTTTCTTTATCTGAACGATCTGGCGACTATCATCAACCTCTGCTTCGGCTGGCCTGACGATATCCACTATACTTTTACAGGTCAAAATCCCAAACGCCAATATTTTTCTGAGAAGCGCGATGACCTGTCCATCTTTCAAGAAACAGATACCGCAGAAGCCGTTACGCTGCAGGATCTATTTGGCAAAGGTCCGACTGCCGTCTATCAGTATGACGCATCCGCGCAACTGCAAATCGATTTAACCTTAAAGATGACCATTCCGTTACTTCTGCCAGCTCCGGCTCTGCAATTAAAGCATTGGCAGGGAGATACGGCGCCTGCTCCGACAGGCGGCACTGTTATCTTGCAGGAGGACAGTGTGCAAGAAGCCTTAGCACAGTTGCAGAACGTCTATTTTGAAGATTTCTTTTCAGACGGGCCCGCTGGGGAAGTAACTTGGCAGGAAACGAAAAACGCCTTGTTTGACAACCTGCTGCATGAGCTGACACAGGATATGCCGGAAGAGGAAGCCATGCAGATGCTGGAAGATTTTATGGAGCGCATGGAGATAGAAACGTCCCGCGTCTACACCTTACAGCAATGTCTGGAGTTTTTACGCAAAGAGGATTTGCTGGACATTGCGCGGTTCAATCATTTTCGCGGATACAGTAAGCTGCGCCGCGACCAGTTAATAGGCTTTTTACAGCAGCGTCTACTGCAGCCGGACTTTGTCCATCAGGTCGTCACAACATCCACATTGCCGGAAGTAACTTGCCTGATGCAGCTTTGTCAGGGCAATCTGCCTATCTTTTCTTCCGATTCGTACCGAAATCTCGCCACTGCACTGAACTACGGTCTTTGCTATACGGATTTACCGGAACGAGTTTTTATTCTGCCGCAGGAGCTGAAGCCGCTGGTGCAGAAAGTGCTGGAAGACGAAGACATCTCTCTTATGCTTTATTTGCAGAATATCGTTTATACCTACTGCTTTACTGCTGTTTATCTGTTCGGTATTTATCCTGTGGAAAAATTGCTGCAGCGTGTTCAGGAGGCCTTGGAGATCCCTCTCACGATGAACGAGTTTCAGAACCTGGCTATGAATACGGAACGGAGCCAACAAGAATACGCGCTATCCGACGGTTATCTGGTGGACAAGATTTTTCTGCTGCCTGAGGAGAAAAACAATCTGGCTGCGTTGAAAAAAATGCAGCAATCCAGCACCAAGCCTGTTTTCTGGCCTGATTCTGATACTATGATACAGCTTGCCGACGAAGGCTGGCTCATTTCCGAAGAATTATACGAGGATTTTGCAGAAAACTTTGAATCTTATCTAAATCCGCAGATACAAGACATCGCAGAAGCCATGCGGACAATGGAGCGCCTGATACGCACTGGCTATGATTTTTCTTCTATCATGAAACTATTGGACAAACACTACTTTCACTTTCCCGATGTGAAGTCATACAAGCAATTTGTTTCTGCTCTACAGCAAATTTGGAACGAAACACCGATGTGGTCCAACAATGGCTTTTCTCCCAATAAGCTTCAGCAGCAAACATCTAAACAAAAGGCGAACAATGTAGTATCGCTTGCTTCCCATCGCAAAAAGAAAAAGAAGAAAAAAAGATAGCAATAACCGCTTCAAGTGAAAAAACAAACAGGCTGGCTTTGCGATGATTTCTCATCACAAAAGCCAGCCTTCTTTTTTGGCAAAATAAAAGTCATGCGCTTGTTTCCGAATTGCACTTTCCGGAC
Organism: uncultured Peptococcaceae bacterium; assembly: GCA_902492275.1. Taxonomy (GTDB): domain Bacteria; phylum Bacillota; class Peptococcia; order Peptococcales; family Peptococcaceae; genus UBA7185. Next base: position 42,051 of record CABUKW010000004.1, on the reverse strand, counting down.
GTTACCCAGGCAGTTAGCTCGAACCAGGCACTCCCACGGCACACGCAAGTGCTTACTTATTGCTGCTTCCTTCCGGACCTGACAAGGTTCATAAGTTCGCGTTGCGCAGGACCCAGCCGTCAACACCACTTACCTGGGGCAGACTCCACAAAGCCAACCCTCGAACAAGCATCAACCCTGCTATAGCGGATTGCAGGTTACAGGGCACCGCTACCTCCCCGTCTAGCATGACTAGCATTTATTTTAGCATGACATACCCGCATAAGTCAAGGGTCAGACAAGAGATTTCTCTACAGTGCTGCTTACAGTTTTTCCTTCTCGGCTTCCTGTTTTAGGTCCTCAATTTTCTGAAGCCGTTCGGCAATCTGAAAACATTCTGCTGCATAAACGCTGTCTGGATTATTTTTTTCTAAATGATACACTGCTTTCCCAATTTGCACATACAGATTTTGAATTTCTTTCTCTTCAGCAGCAACATCCAGTTTGAGTTTTCCGGTTTCTGCCAAGTCCTTGGCTTTATCCACCGCTAAATCTGCCGCCGTACTTAATTTTTTCCCGAAATCATCTAAAAAAGCCATACCAATCCCTCCATCTGAAATATGTCTTTATCATAACATAAATATGCCGCAAATACAAAGAAATCCATACAATCATTTGCTGCTGCAAAATTTTTTACCAGCATTTTTTAAACGAATTTGAATAAATAGCTGGCAAAGCGGCACCAGATACAGCCACACACTATACAGCAGCGCACCGGGACCTACGTGGAGAAGAGAAAGCGGCACGGCGCAGGCAACAGACCACGGCACCAGACCGGCTATGTTAACAATCGAATTGCTCAAATCGGCAGCCAAATCCTCCCGCGTTCGGTTATGCGCTGTATAAATGTTGGCGGTGAGTTGGGTGGATAGGGTGATGCCAATGCTCTGATTGCAGAAAACACCACTCAAAAAGAAGGATAATACAACCATGGCCGGAAAAAATCCCAGCCGTTCCATCATGGGCGTCAGATGGCGCTGAACGGGAGTGAGCATATCAGTACCCTGAAAAATGCCCACACAGCCGTTAGACAACAGAATAATCCCCATTACATTCAGCATAGAAACGATACCGCCGCCGGAAAAAATATTTTTTAAGGCAGGCGAGACCGCTTTATAGCCCAGAACACAATCTTGCAATGTTGCCAACACTGTCTGTTGCTGCAAGCCCACCGCCAACAAAAATGCAACGCCGCCACTGGCCAGAATGACATGCACAATGCGCATATGAAACCAGGGCAACAGTAACAACAGCACCGCCGGAAGAACCACCGGCCAGCCCATATAAAAGCCGTCCTCTAAGGCATACAAAACATTGTCATCAATATTGCGAATGGGATGCTGCCAGGACAGCACAGCAAAAATGCCTGTGGTGAGAAGAAAGGGCACAATTCCTTCCCGAAAGGCTCTTTTTAAAAATTTTTCATGCTCGGCACCAGTAACTGCTGAAATCAGCAAAGCCGCTGAGGATGTGGGCGAACAGCGCTCCCCCACATAAGCGCCGGATAATACAGTTCCTGCCGTCATCCATATATCTACATTGCCGCTGCGAGCCAGCGTAATCAGCATCACACCGACAGTGCCTGCTGTGCCAAAGCTGGAGCCCAGCGCATAGGACAAGCCCGCCGATAATAAAAAGGCGATTAGCAGAAACCAGTGGGGCGCAATCAACTGGATGCCGTAATATACAAAGAAAGCGATGGTGCCGCTGGCGCGCCATAATGCCGTTAAGCAGCCAATAAAAAATAATACCTGACAAACGATGAAGCTTGTCTTACGGCTGCGATATACCATTTTAAACAAGGATTTGGCAGAAAAGCCCCGATGCAGCCCCACGCCAAAAAATGCCGCCAGTCCAAAAAGCAGCGCTGCACATAGTGGAATTCCGGCAGAAATACAACCTACAATCGCAGCGGCAAATATGCCAAAGGCCAACAGCAAATCCATTGAAACCACCTTCTTTCTCCGCATCCAGCTTTCAATAGAACAAAAAAGAACAAAAATCTGCTCCATCCTTATAAAGCAATGGATTGCTCTGACAAAACAACATGATAAAACAATACACGCCCAAAACCATACATTGTTTTATTTATCATACTGCAATCCTCTGGAGTATGCAATCCGCAGATTGGATTTTTTACACAACGCTATTACGCATCCTCATCACATACAAGCTGTACGCCATACTTAGACGCCACTTTTTTCTCATTTTCGCAGGATTCACTCTCCGGCAAATGAATTTCCAGTTGGTTTTCCTCTGCCTCCTCTTCATTGCAGACAATCTGAATACCATATTTGGACGCCACTTCTCTGGTATGTTCACATGCCTCCTGCTGTTGGTCATTTTCTATATAGCCGCTTAGGTCCAATCCTTTCATGTCTGTTCTTCCCTCCTTTTCTGTCAAACGGCAGCACAAAGCTCCCTATAAAATATTTCGCAACATATTTGCCAGATAAAGCTCTACCCGCACTTCCATTTCAGAAAGGTCGCAATCCAGCAGTTCACTGATTTTTTAATCTTATACACAACGGTGTTGCGATGCACAAACAATTTATCGGCCGTTTCATTGATATTGCAGTTACAGTCTAAATAGGTGCTTAAAAAGTCCAGATAATCAGCCCTGTTATTTTTATCATACTGTTCCAGTGTGCCTAAAATATTATCATAATAGTTCCGCTTGGCCTCGTTATCAGAAATGGCCAATAGCAGCTGATAAACGCCCAGCTCATTATAACGCACCAGCATGTTTTTCCAGTCCATCTTTTCACTCAAATCCACTGTTTGTCTGGCCTGCAAATAGGTTTGAGACAGTTTCTCCAAACCGGGCAGATTGAGACTGACGCCAGTGAAAAACGTGTATTCCTTCATTCGTAGCTGGACAATGATTTTTAAAATGATTTCACCAATATCTTGGTCAATGTAATTGGAAAAGACCAATACAAAAATATCTTCCATCGTCAGCACAAAAGATTTATCGCCAGCAGAAAGCAACTGCTGTTCAATTGATTTTATAATCCACTGCACTTCGGAAGCAGCTAGCGTATTCATCTGATCGATTTTTATAATAGCGGTTGTATAGGGTTCCTTTTTCCGAAATCCATACTGCAAGAAGGTGGGTGTGTATAATTCTGTTTTTTGTGGAAAGGATATGGCATTTTTCATCGCCGAAAACAACTGTTTATTGGCTTTTTCCGACTCTAAAATCTGCAGGCAAAATAGCTTTATCACATTGGATATGTTTATGCCTTGCGGTGCTTTGATTAATGGAAACTCTTTTTCATTGCAAAATTGCACTACACTGCAAGGAATTCCCTGAAGATAATAACCCAACGAAACCACCAGACCACTACAGTGCATAGATATCAACTGTTCTATAAACTGCAGGAATACCAATTCCTCTTGCAGATGCCTACCGGAAGAAAAAATTAGCTCTTTCTCATTGATATGGTCCAACTCATACGCATCTTCTACAAAATGGAACCATTCAGTCATATTATCTAAGCCCTCTTCTCCGGCCACTGGTTTTAATTTATAGTCACTGACAATATCTAAAAACTTTTCTACTGTAATACCCATGGGGTCCGCCTCCTTCTTTTTATGAAATCACACTCGTCCAATCTTTTCTGGGAACAGGAAAATTCCTGAGCGGAATGCATTCTCAGGAATTTTCTGCTTACACTACAGCGATTTCGCTCTCTATTTATTCAAATATCGAATACCTTTCCCTGTTACAGCCCAAATCATAGCAAAAACAATGCACAAATAGCAAGGAATACACCAGATTGCATACTGACTAACCGTAACGCCCAGTAAATCCATATAGTAGATACCCGATGCACCCCATGGTACAAATGGAATTAACATCGTGCCGCAATCTTCCAGAGTACGGGACAAATTGACGCCGTGCAGACCCATATCTTTATACATATCGCTCATCAGGAATCCAATCATGATAATTGGCACAGAAGCAACCCCTGTTGCAAAGGTTAAGATTACGCCGCAGATAATAGTAACGCCAACCAGTTTCCAACGGCAATCTACCTTGCTGGCCAGGCTGTGTAAAATTACTTCCAAACAACCGATTTTGGCCACAATCCCTGCAAAGGCATAAGCACAAATAATGGTATTTACGATGGTCATCATTGAGGAAATCCCACCGCGAGTCAACAATTTTACTACATTTTCTGCTACAATCGCGTCGGCGGCACTGGCTGCTGTCACCATGCTTACTTTGAAACCACCTACACAAGCCGATATGCCATTGGCAAAAGAGAACCCATGAAAGCCCATGCCTAAAGCAATTGCCACTACAGAGGACAGCAACATAATCGGCACAGTGGGCATTCTCCGCATAGCGCCTACGATTACGATAATCGGTGGAAGCAACAGCAACAGATTAAAATTGTAAATAGCGGACAAATTGGCAGATAACTGTGCAATACTAACAGAATTTTCTGCACTGACAGTCAACCCTTGTCCCACGATAAACCAAACAACTAAACCAACCAAAGAAGCCGGAATGGTAGTCCAGAACATATGACGAATATGGTCAAACAAATCTACTTTACAAATCATAGGAGCTAAATTTGTGGTATCAGACAGGGGAGACATTTTATCTCCAAATACACCACCAGCGATTACTGCGCCAGCCGCCATGCCTAGTGGAATACCCATTTCACCGGCAACACCCATCAGTGCAAGCCCTGCCGTTGCAATGGAGCCCCAAGCCGTACCGGTGGCTGTAGATACAATGGCAGTAATGGCCCATGCAGTAACTAGAAACATCTGAGGACTAATAAGCTTTAAGCCCAGATAAATCATGTAAGGAACCGTACCAGAATAAATCCAAGTACCAATTACAATCCCTACTGCAATCAGAATATAGATAACAGGTAAACTAGCGGTGAAGTTTTCTGTTACACCCTGTTCCATTTCCTGATATGTATAGCCCAGGCGTAAACCGATAATTGCTGCATAAAACGCACATAATAGCAATAATGGCTGAATATCCAGTTTAAAAATCCCTTTGCCAACCCCGATAATCAAAGCCATAACAATAAAGCACGAAACTGCCTCAAACAGTGATGGTTTTCTTTTTTCTTTTTCCATATAACCAATCTCCAATCCTTCTATCTCATAAAGGGGGAAGAAAAGCCTGAAATCTGAAAATAAACAATCTGTGTCTTTACTAAGAAGCCAGGCTTTTCTTTTACAGAAACGTGTTGATTTTTACTTTAATTTGTACCCGTATTGCCCAACGATTATACTGCCTTCACCATCTGTTCCAGCGACATCCCGCCAAAGCCCAGTTTGTCCAAAGTCAGACCGGTTTTGTAGAAATCTTCCTGTAATAAAGAGCAGCCCAGTACAATTACGGCATCAATATTCGGCGTCGGCACGTTGGCAACCTTGCCTAAGTTAGACCATAATACTAAACCGTTAGAAATATCTTCTGTGAAATAACGACCAGTTACGCTTGTTGGACCTTTAATTTTGGTGAATACTTCACTGGTATTGAATAATGTCTGCAAATCTTCTTTATCATTGGAGAAATAGCCTCTGCGATACCGGCTTTGTACGGCATCTTCTAAATCAAAGCCAAAAGCTTTCCCTACTTCCATCCGTTCGTGTTCAATGGCATGCAGCACATTCACTGTGTGTTTGGTAATTCCTTCCCGATACAGCCAGAATTCTCCATTGGAATAGTCGATACGGCCAGCGTTCAACATGCACGGACCAGGATGTACTTCTGGATTTCCATTTTCCAGCGTGGTGTGTCATACGTTATCGGCAGGAACCAAGCATTTATAGATTTGTTTGCAAACATCCAGCAATTCGGCAGTCTCTTCTTTTGGATAAGCTGCAAAGAATAATTTCTTCACGCGCAGAGTCAATTCTACGCGAGCTTCATCGGCAAATCCTCTCGTGCCATAGGACAAGGAATTCACTTCGCACAGCTTGAATTTTTTATCAATGCCCATATCCTTCGCTTTATTGGCAAAACGTACACACCCCATGGCAGCCGCGCCGTTGAAGAAAATCACCTGATCTTCATTGACAACTGGAGCTAAAACCTCAGTAAAGGCTTCAATCGCAAATCCAGGAATGGTCAGCATTACAATCTGCGCATCTTTTACAGCCGCCTGAATATCCGTTGTGATTAAATCTAACGGCAAAAATACTTCTTTCATTGGAACTTCATTGGGCTCCTGCAACAGAATACCGCCTTTTTCCTGCATCACAGTCAAATTTTTTCCAAACTGTGGTAATTCATATAAACTAATTTCAAAACCCTGTTCTTTTAAGTCGGCTGCAGCTGTCATGCCACCATTGCCGGCACCTAAAATTGCTACTTTTTTAACCATCATGACACAGTCCTCCCAAGACATGCTTTGCACATTACAGAATGCAAAAGAACGTATAAAAATACGCTTAGTTTTGGCCAAAACTAGCTTTACAGGGAATAAAATTGTTTTAATATTTAAAAACAGTTATATTTAACTTTCCCTTGTCTTTATCATAACCGTTTTTACAAATCTGCGATAGTGGTAAAACAGACAAAGATTGTTGGCAATTTATACAAAAGATGCACTGCCGCAGCACAAATTTTTTTATAAATTTACATCCAATTATTCTGCATGCAAAAGACAAATGTCCTTTATTTGCGGATTTTTACAGAAAAATCCCTTCATCGTTTCTTTTAAATTATGTATATATTCTCTCAAGTTTATGCATGTTTATTCATTTTTCTTTATTTTATGCATTCAAACGCTGTAAACCCTGTCGTTGGACACAAAATAAGACCACATCCACTTTCCAGCAAAACAAAAAGAGCTGTTTGCCAAAAATGCATCTCCTGCATTTCTCACAAACAGCTCTTTTCCTTCTGTTAAAAATATTATGTTATTAAGCTTCTTCGTCACACACAACTGTGTAGCCTACTTTAGAAGCAACTTTTTTCACATTTTCACAATGTTCGCTTGCTGGTAAAATCAGATCCGCTTCTTCGCGTTCCTGTTCTTTTTCATCGCAAACAACAGTGTAGCCATATTTGGAAGCAACCTTTTTCACATTTTCACAAGTTTCTTTGTCTAATCCCATACCATTCATACCTTTTTACCTCCTTCAAAAAATAACTACCACTTCATTCCTACAGTTATCATTATAGCACAAGAATAAGAGAATCTACATAGGAAATTGCCTATAGCCTCATTCAATAAATTTATGTAACTCCTCATTTTTAAAAAAATTTCACTGAAAAAATTTATTTTTCTGCTTGACTTCACTTGTCAACCATGATAGAATATTCCTTGCTGAAAGCGCATGGAGAGATGTCCGAGTGGTCGAAGGAGCACGCCTGGAAAGCGTGTATACGGGCAACTGTATCAAGGGTTCAAATCCCTTTCTCTCCGCCAGAGAAAAAGCCCCGAGAATATTCATTTCTCAGGGCTTTTTCATGTTTCTGCGACTCTCAAATTTGGAAGTAAAATCTAAAAAAATAGGGCAAAAAACAGCATTTTAAAGTACAAACTCAAGGTGATAGTAATAGCTTAAAGGTGCGATATATAGGGTTTCAACAGTTCAGAAAAGAATTTTTTTAAAAATTAAGAATCAGGTGGCAGCTATGGAAACACAGCAACTTGAAACATTGATTTTAGAAAAAGGAACTTCCCACTAGACAGCTCCTTTGTTGCTTTATTATTCTTCATTGGCAACTATTTTACCCGATATTTAAAGCGCCCGCTATAGCGCGTTTTTTCTATCAATCCTAAGCTGACAAACCGCGCAAGGAATTTCGATACCGTAGCATTAGAAATATGTTTAAAATCAGAACACAGCTGCGTTTCGGTAAATTCATCACAGCCATATGCTAATAGAACAAAGTCCCATAACGCTTTTTGCCGTACTGTAACCAAACCATCATCCTGCGCTCTTTTACAGGCTTCTATGGTATTTTTCGGCACAGGCAGTGGCATTTCAGCTTTCCCATAAACATGTTTCTCATAATAACGCAAAAAGGGCGTTACGTCTAAAATTCCACAATCGGCCCGATTTCTATTCATCAGTTGTTTTGTCTGTTCATAAATGGTACGGCTTTGAACAATACACTTCGTGGACGAGATAAACAGAACTGACGGGTAACCCCGCTGTACCAAATACAAAGCGGATACCAACCGCGCCATCGTTTCATTGCCAGTAAAATAGGGCCGCAAATACAGCATGTAATAGTGAATGATCGCCGCCTTTGACAAATCGTCCAAACTATCAGCAGTGTTCATAAACTCTACTAAATCAGCCATGCACTGCGGAAGCTTCTCAAAGGAAACACCTTGCATCCGTTTCCCCTGGTCCTGCCAAATATTTTTATGCCGATAATATTGCTTATCTAGCAACTGCTCCCCGGCTGCCGAAAAGGGCTGCACCACTATCTGATAAATCACATTGATTCGTTTTTCAGTAATTTTATTTTTAGGCTCACCAATAAATTCAATGCCTTTTTTCAACGCCTTCATCCGTTTATCCATGGCATTCGTCACCCGCATGCCGCGCACCATCATTCGCGCATGTTCTGGATTGAATTCCAAATCCTCTAGGGTTAAAAGTGCGCAGATTTCTTCCTCCACGGCCCTAGCACCATAGGTTTGACTGCTTCTCTGTGGCGTCAACAACAATCGGAGCATATCCGCCGGCATACGAACGTAATCCGAATACATCAATGCTTGGCCCAATTCATCACGCAAGGGCAATTCCCGATAAACTGTATTATACAATATTTGCATAAATTCTAACCAGTCTTTCTTCGGATACTTTTCCCTCAACCTCTCCATATCAATTACATCAGAATCTACTAACATTTTTGCAAACAATGCTGCTTCCATGCCATCACCTCTTCGTTCTTATATCCAACCGTTTTAATCAGTTTAACAGATTACCCTAGGCTTCGCAAGAATTTCGACCAAATTAACGCAAACAATATAGTAATAATTAAGGTGAAAAATTTGATATAACTATGACAAATCATATTAGATATCTATCACATCGCTGGTAAACCGCACATCAATCTGGCTCATATAACGCAAGGCAATTTGATAGCACTGATTGACGTGATTGCGCCCCAAATAACGCATAGCGGCAAAGCTGATGCCTGCCGACACAGCTTGTCCCATCAATGGTACAAAACGGCTGACCTGACGGGCAGCAATCCGGCTGCTCACCTTTTTCAGCAAACTGCGCACTACTGTAGCCGATACGGTTTTGCCAGCCAATTCATTGCCCACAGAAGATATAATCACCAACAATACTTTTTTGCGCTAGCTGACCGATTTGCTCCTCCGACAAACCAAACCGCTTATTAATTTCTGTCAATAACTCGATCATAATGGTAATATCGGCCGAAATATCTACGCCAGGCAACGGAACGGCAGCGGCTGCGCCTGACAACAGAGCCCGTTTATTGACCAACTGCATACACTCCTGTTTTACTTGCTCCAGTTCTTCCAGATTTTTAGGAAAATACACCGCCATTCCTCCTTTCGCCTATAATAAGCCTCTATCCATTTCTAATTTTTCTTATACTATACATCAGCTGTTCCGCATACGCAAGCAGAATCTTTTTGCCAATGGAACCGCATTGCCCCATCGCTGCATAAACTGATACAGTCACATTTCTTACAAAATTGCAAATGTTTCACGTGAAACATTTTTCTGCAAATCCAAAATAAAAACAATACTCACAACTTTTTATAGCGATTTCCTCGAAAGGAGGTTACTTATGTTCAAAATCGGCATGATTGGTCCCGATTTTTTATTGCAGCGCGATGCAGAAATTTTTCGACAACTCCAAATCAAGCATATGACAATCAAGCACGAAAAGCAGCTGGCGCAGATTGACGGCTTACTGATTACTGGTTGGAAAAGTGCCGATTATCAAAAGCAGCTGCAGCAACTACAGCCCGCCATACAAAAACGGGCCAGACAAATTTGTCTGTTAGGGATTGCCGCTGGGGCTGTTCCCTTGGGGCAAAAAAATTTCTTTTCTGTTATGGACTGTTCCGTTTCTCTGCGGCCTTCCCGCAGCTTAACAACAGCCATACTGGAAATGCCCGGTTTTACCGCGGACCGTTTTACAGCAGCCTTTTTGCCCGATATTCGCTTTCACCACTTAGCGCCCAACTTAGGCATACTTTGTCAGGATAAACAATATGGGCCTGTTGTAATACGGCAAGGTAATTATCTGGCCTGCAGCTGTGTCGCCGAATTTACACCGCAGCCTCATATCTACAACTATTGGCTGGAAATGGTGGCAGCTTTGAAAAATAGTCGGGAATTTTGACAGAAAAATGCAGCAGGAAGCTTGACATTACCGCCTTTTTGCCGTTAAATTATAGATAAGTGAATTTAAAAAGGAGAGTCGCAATTATGTTAGATATTAAGTTCGTCCGTTCCAATCCTGATGCCGTTGTGGCTGGCATGAAAAAAAGAGGAATGGATTTAGATTTAGCACCATTTTTGGCTTTAGACGAAAAACGCAGAGCGCTGTTGACCGAAGTAGAACAGTTAAAAAATACGAGAAACACCGTTTCCAAAGAAATCGGCAAATTGAAAAAAGCCGGCGAAAATGCCGACGAACTGGTTGCTCAAATGAGCAAAGTAGGCGAAGATATTAAAGCACTGGATCAACAGGTAGCCGAAGTAGATGCCAAAATGGAAGAAATCATTTTGAGCATTCCCAACATTCCCCATGAATCTCTGCCAGAAGGCGGCGAAGAAAATTATCGGGTAGAACGTACCTGGGGCGAACCGGCAAAATTTGATTATGAACCGTTGGCCCACTGGGATATCGGCACCAATTTAGGCATTTTGGATTTTGAGCGGGCTGCCAAAGTCACCGGCGCACGGTTTACCTTTTACAGAGGCCTAGGCGCTCGTCTGGAACGGGCCGTTATCAGCTTTTTCTTAGATCTGCACACACAAAAACATGGCTACGAAGAACTGATGCCGCCTTATATGGCTAACAAAGCCAGCATGATTGGCACTGGTCAGCTGCCTAAATTTGCAGAAGACATGTTCAAACTGGAAGGCTTAGACTACTACCTGATTCCAACTGCCGAAGTGCCAGTAACCAACTATTATCGCGATGAAATTTTAAATGTGAAAGATTTGCCTATTAAGCATTGCGCTTTCAGTCCATGCTTCCGTGCTGAAGCTGGCTCCGCTGGCCGTGACACCCGCGGCATTATCCGTCAGCATCAATTCCATAAGGTTGAGATGGTAAAATTCGCCCATCCAGACCATTCCTTTGAAGAATTAGAATCACTAACAAACGATGCAGAAGAAGCATTGCAGGCTCTACAGCTGCCTTATCGTGTTATCACCCTGCCTACCGGCGATATTGGCTTCTCTTCCTGCAAAACCTACGACATTGAAGTATGGCTGCCAAGCTATAACGCTTACAAGGAAATCTCCTCCTGCAGCAACTTTGTAGATTTCCAGGCCAGACGGGCTAACATCCGCTTCCGTGATGAAGACGGCAAGGTACGCTTTGTCCACACCTTAAACGGTTCCGGTTTGGCAGTCGGCCGTACAGTGGCCGCTATTTTAGAAAACTATCAGCAGCCAGACGGCAGCGTGGTAGTGCCTGAGGTATTGCGTCCATACATGGGTGGTTTGGAAGTTATCAAGAAATAGATATTTTTGCGGCATATGTTATTCATATGTCGCTTTTTTGATTTATTTGCAACAATTCATCCAAAACGGTTGTCGTGCTACTAATAAATAAGGTATAATGAGAATAAGCTTTCAAGTTTATACTAAAAGGAATGAGAATTACATGCGAATCGAGCATCTAAAATATTTTTGCGAAGTTGCACATACCAAATCTATCAACGAAGCAGCACGAAATCTATTTATGACGCAGCCTGCTTTAACCGCTGCGCTAAACGGGCTAGAAAAAGAATTGGGTTTCCAGTTACTAATTCGTTCTCATAGTGGTGTCGTATTAACTCCAAATGGGGAACGATTACTGGCTGACTGTGAACGAATCTTTTCTATTACAGCACAGTGGAAACTATTGGCAGAAAAAGAAAAGCATATGCACAACACGATTCATATTGTAGCCAATCCTGCCGCTTATCACTCTATTATCACACCGCTTGTTTTGGAATTAGACCATTGCTATAAAGGATTAAACGTTTTTACCTATGAAGTTAAAAATCAAGCAATTCCAGCTTATCTAGAAAATACCGATTACTCCATAGGTTTGATTTCTATATTGCCCAAAGATGAAGAATCTTTCCGTCAGCAAGTAAAAGAAAAGCAATGGAAATTAGATTTACTATTAGAAGATCATTGTCAAGTATTAGTAAGTACCAAAAATCCATTGGCCACAGAAAAATATCTGACTTTATCGGATTTATCTTCCTTGAACCTCGCAATGTATCCTGAAAAAGATGACCCAATTGCTGCACCACTATTCAAACAGTATTTTCAATACGGGACACTATTTCATTTAAGTAATTTGGAAAATATTCTGCAAATTGTTGCCGAAAACAGAGCTGTAGCCACCATGCCTGGACATATGCTTTCCAAAAACTCTTATGTGCTTAATGGAAAAATCAAACTGATGGACATTATGGATTATCCACAACCACTAAATTATTATCTACTATATCGAAAGAAAAATTTGAAGTCCGATTGCTATAAAGACGTAATCCGTTTAACAAAGCAGATTTTTCTGCAAGAATTACAGATAAACTAACCAAATAGAAAAACGCAGGAAGTACTTTTATAAATTAACTCCCTGCGTTTTTATGTGTTATTCTCTTTTTATTGCTATCTAATTCAATAGCTGATCTACTTTTGCAATAGCACTACAATCTTCATTATCAAAAAGCGTAGCTACTTGATATAATTGATATGCATATTGCGAAATGGGCATATCCACACCTTCTGCCATATCCAGTGCCAAGCCCATATCTTTGCGCAAAAGCTTTAACGTAAAAGTGCTACTATAATCTTGCTGTACCATTTTGGGAAAGTTTCTTGTAAATTGCGTAGACCCGCCAGCGCTTTCCTGTGCCACAGTAAAAAACTGTTCCATATCAATTCCTCTAGCTTTTACAAGCCGATAAATCTCACCCACTACAGCTAAATTCACAGCTCCCATTAAATTTGTTGTCGCTTTTACAAATTTTCCGTTTCCAATAGTCCCAAGATTATAAAATTTCTTGCTAATAGTATCCAATATAGGTTTTACCTTCGCAACAGCCTCTGCTTCGCCAGCCCCCAAAATAGTCAACGTACCTGTTTCGGCACCTATTTTTGCACCAGTAACAGGTGCATCAATAACCCTGACAGACTTGTCTAGATAATAGTCCTGTAGTTCCATCACCATGGCTGAAGAACAAGATGTCATTTCAATGATAATGGCACCTTCCTTGACGAATTGATGCATTTCTTTATTTAAATAGATATCTCGTACTGCAGCATCATCAGTCACAATACTCATAATAACATCAGCATTCTTCACAGCTTGTTCCACTGTATCGGCAATATATGCGCCATATTTTGCAATTTCATCTGGGCCTGTTCTATTACCATTATGGACAATTGTTGATACGGCATAACCAGCTTTCAGTAAATTTTTTACAATTGGAACGCCCATTGTCCCCAACCCGAAAAATGCAATTCGTTGCATCATTTTGCCCCCTTGACATAATTGAACGTATTTATAGAAGATTTAATAGTTTCGCTGCATTTTTCCACATAATATTTTCTCGTACATTTTCATCCAATGACAAATTTTGATATAAAGCAATCTCGTCTTGATAATGAAAGAAAGGATGGGCACTGGCAAAGAGAATTTTATCTCGTAAAGGACCATTGGCAGCTTCTAAATATGCCTTACTCAATGGTTGCGTTTCACATTCTGACAATTCTAGATATACGTTAGAGTTCCGAATTGCCAGACCAATTGCTTCCCCAACCCACGGATAACCACCATGACTTAAAATAATTTTAAGCATAGGGAAATCTCTTGCAACTGCATCAATATAGATGGGCGCTGAGGAATCCATTGTAACACCTGGTGAAGATGGACTTAATCCAGTTGTAATAATAATTGGAATATTTAATTCACAGCATTTTGCATAAATAGGGTAATAACGCTCATGGTTACTGTGAATTCGCGCATACATAGGATCAATGGCCGCTCCACAAAAGCCATTATCTTTTACTAACGTTTCCAGTTGGTAAACCGCCTCCATACCCTTATGAGGATCCACACCGGCAAAGCCTATAAATAAATCTGGATACTTCTTTAAAAAAGGAATTATTTCTTCATGATTTGGTTTAAACTGATATGTTGTTTCAGCATCGCGTCCCACAATAACAGCACGCATAAAATCAGCTGCATATAGTTCATTTGCAATCTCATCCATATTCTTAGCTGATTTTACAAAAGCATCCAAATCGCGGCCACTTTCCAACAATCCTTTACGAAAAATAGGACTGCTGCTTAAGGCTTCTAGCGTCTCTCTTGTATGTGGACGAAATCTAAAATCTATAATTGGCATTATATTTTCTCCTTATTAAATCGTTGTTTGTTGTGTTCTTGCAATAATGTCATCTTGTAAATCTGATGACAATTCTACAAAATAAGCACTGTAACCAGCCACACGGACAATTAAGCTTTTATAATCTTCCGGTTGTTCTTTTGCCGCTACCAATGTTTCTCGATTGATAACATTGAACTGAATAAACCACAATTTTAAGTCACACCACGCACGAATAAATGCAATCAGTTTTTCTATTCCTTCTTCTCCTTCAATGCTAGAGGGCGTAAATTTGATATTAATCAATCGAGAGCCTCTTTCCCGATATTCAAAAAGCTTAGATGCTGCATTTGACAACAATACTGCCGTAGGACCATTCGTATCACTGCCATGGGATGCAGAAGCACCATCTGATAATGGAAAACCTACAATTCGTCCGTTTGGAGTTGCCCCTGTGCTTTTTCCTAACGATACATGTCCTGTTACTGGCACCATACGCGGATCCAAATGTACACCTAATTCGGGAGAATGCTGTTTGGCAAATTCTAAATACACGCGTGTAATCTCCTTGGCAATATTATCTACATAAGGATCGTTATTGCCATACTTAGGAGCATGAAGCATCTGTTGACGAATCACTTCTCTTCCTTCAAAATTATTTCGCAACGCATCAATCACTTCAGACATTGTTAATACTTTATCTTCAAATACAAGTTTTTTCACAGCTGCTAAAGAATCAGCGGCTGTTGCATATCCGATTACATCAATAAACCCGATGTCTATGCCACCTGGAATATGATTTTGATGTAAATCTATGCAAGCTTCCATGCAGAGGTCATGCAGTACAGAATTCAATGGGCAGGCAAAATGTAACGGACGCAGTTTCATAATGTTATATTCCTGCACAAAAGCATGTTTCAGTAAATTTGTCAACTGTGCTTTATAAGCATTCCAGAATTCCTCCCAGCTATTAAATGTGCATGGATCCCCTGTTTTTAAACCAATCTGTTCATCACCAGTCATAAAGGTCTGACCATTATAAAGCGTCATTTCTACACAGGAAACTAAATTAAGATATGGATGCCCACAAGTAAAGGTATCCCGATTCGGCATACGCACTTCTGCACAACCAGAAGCAGAATAATCAAGCGCATCCGCTAAAGAAGCTCCTTGTCCAACTAGGTTCAACACAATTTCTTCATCATTAAATAGCTTAGGATAGCCAGCGCCGTCTTTAATTGTCAATGCCACTTCCCGTAAAAAACGCTGTGGAGATCTGACGTGAATACGTGCTGCCAAATCTGGATAGTTCAACGGTAATTCTCGTTTAGAACGTAAAAATAAATAGCTTAATTCATTGGTAGCATCGTTGCCAGTTCTAGTTTGTCCACCAATAGTAACCGCTTCCCAATGAGCCCAGCCTTCCTGTTGACTAGCGCCATTAGGGCTAAAACATAAATCTGTAAACTGGGCCATCATGACCCACAAACATTCCAACGTTTCCATAGCCTGTTGATCAGTCAGAATTCCGGCTTCCTTATCAGCTTTATAATAAGGATAGAGATACTGGTCCATACGGCCATTAGATACAATGGCACCTGTCTTTTGTTCTAATCGTGAAAACATCTGCACAAACCATTGACATTGTACTGCTTCGCGAAAATTTCTAGCTGGATTCTCCGGTACCCAGTAGCACCTTTCTGCAATCTCCAAAAGTTCCCTCTTTCTAATTGGATCTTTCTCTATCTGAGCAAGCTCTGCAGCCTTATCTCCATGTCGTCTAGCCCACAATACAATAGCATCGCATACCAAAATCATAGCCTCTAAAAAAGGCTTCTTTTCCATGGTATCTCTCACATTGAATGGATCTAATGCCTCCAGCTTGCTCTGCGCTTCTTCCTTCAGTGACTTAAAGCCTCTTTTCAAAGCTTTTTCATAGTCTGGCACCCAGTTAATTGAGGAGCGATAGGTCGTCAATTCATCTAAAATATGTCTGGACTTCACTGGCTCCTTTGGATCATAGGTTAAACGTAACGTTTCTTCTGGTAACGCCTTGACGAGATCTTCCCAAAAGGATTTATCTTTCCAATATGGACAAATTTCTCCTAAAATGATACGCCCATCTTCTTCCGAAATGCTAAAGGACGATTCTTTACGATTTGCTACATCTTTAATCGTAATATCCATAATATTCCCATCAAGCTCTGGATAGACTAGACCATATCTGCCAGGCTTTCCGCCACGACCAACAATCAATGTATCATCATCAATATAAATTGTAATATTTTCTGCAATATATTTTAAGGCTTTAGCCCAACGTAATACCAACATTTCCCCTTCCGTTTGTTTCATGGATTGGGTAAAGTAAAGGCCTCGTTCTATATCAATAGCTGGCTTTGTGCCATTGTAGCGATCAATAATGCGATAGATACGTTCCCTACCTTTTCTAATGCTCTGTTCTCCTTCTCGCAAGTTTTTTAAGTATTCTTCTTGCGGTGTATAAACGCAACAATCCATAACGAAATCCTCCTATTTTTTTAAATAATATGCACAAAACCATAATACGGAACCATGATGAACATAATCCACAAGAACGTTAAAAGCATTTTAATAACAAATACCTTTACAAATAAACTCAATTTTGTATTGCCAAAGCCCTGATACATCCCTGCCACTAATACCGCTTCATAAGGCAGAAATAAATTATACGCGCCAGCATTCATGGTAAATAAGGTTGGAAATGCTGTTGACATTCCCATATCCAAAGCAATTTGCGTCAACGGAACACTAAATGCTGTCATCATAGCCATCGGCGTCATAACCAAATTAAACATAACGGTAAACCAATATACAAAGCCTAAATAAAATGCATTTGTACGTCCTTCTAATAAAGGCACCACGATATCTGAAATCAGTTGCGGAATGCCAATATAAGTCGCTACACTGCCAATGCTTAAACAACCTGCAACAAAAACCACCATTGGAAAATTGACCGTCATTAAATCTTCTCTGGTTGCTACATTAAAGATGGGCAAATACAATAATAATGGCGCTAATACAAAACCATAAACCATTTCTAATCCATGCCACCGATAAGTGAACAGATAGATCATAAAAAGAACTAGAACAACTAATGTTTTCTTTTCATTTGAAGTCAGTGCCCCCAATTCAGACTGACGCTGAATAAAATAAGCTTTCCCATCAATCATTTTTTCCGGTTTGCAAATTTTTGTAATAATAACAGCCATGATAAAAGGAAATGCAATCCACGGAGCGTTATAAGTAAAGTAAGTTAAATAATCCATATCTAATGGTGTCACTGCACTAGCAATCCCAATCAACACGCCCATGTCCGGCGGGCAATAAATAAAACGCCACGCATCGATAAAGCCAATTACTGCTGCCAACATGATCCCTGAAGAAGCTTTAGATACTCCTAAGTCCAATGCTTTACAAATCCCATAGGCAATTGCAGCAATTGCTAAGCCTGTAAATACACCTGGTATAAATAAATTGATTATAATCCCCAAAATAATCATACCAAAAATAATACCTTTATATGTCCCACCAGTTATAATCATACATTTGCAAGCAATGCGTTCAATTAATTTTGTTTTATTCTGCACAATATTCAATAATAGCAAACATCCATATACGGTCCATGGAACTGTATTGGCAAAAGATGAAAAGACTGTCGCAAATGGCGCTATACCTAGTAGACAATAGCCTGCCATCATAAACAAGCATCCAATAGCAGAATCAAATGGCCCTGTCACCATACACATAATACCAAACAATGTAACTACAAAGAACATTTTTACCTCTAACGTGAAGGTCGCTCCAGTAGGAATTAGGGCTATCAATAACGGTACTCCAAGGATACCAAGCCACATTAATAGTATTTTTTTATCCACATCTGCTTTCGACATATAACTTCCCCCTATCAAAATTTAGGTTCTGTTAAGTTGTTAGGGAAAAAAGTCATGAACGCCCTTTATATCAAAGCTTTGCAGTCTTGGCCTTTGTCTCCCTAAATGAATCTTATTCCCACGCTATTCATGGTTATATTCTTTCATACCTTCTTAACAGAACCAAAATTTATTTTTTACTAAAAGAAATTTTCCGCTGCAGCTTTCATATTTTCATAATATCTATAAAATAATTTTTTGTCCAACTCACATTTTCTATATTAGATCCATCATATAAGAAAAATCTATATCCTTATCATCACAATTGCTAAAGACTCTCACTATTCTCATAGAAACATAATTCTGTTCCATTATTCCCCTTATATTTATCAACAAACACACTTACTTAAGAAAATTTTTTATTTTTTCTTTTTTCACACAAATCCCACAAAAGGCTTTACAAAAGGATTTTTTTCGCCCATTGACCTTATCTATGACCCCATATAAAGACCTTCTTATTCCGCAAATCCAATTTTTGTTGTATTCTAAATTCAAATAGAAAACGTTTATATAATCTATTGATTTCGTGAAAATATCCTGTAATTATTTAATTAATTATAGCTTTTCAACAGAGTCAGATTACCAAAAACAACATAAATAAAAAACGGATATATCGGAAAAGATAGCCGATATATCCGCTAGTGCTAGTATTCATAAAATTGTACGAAAAGCTATACTTTTTAAGTCAATTTTAAAAATAGTTCTAGTTCTAAATTGTTTTTCATATATTTACTGTTGAAGTCTTATTCATTGGATTTTGAAATGAAATCTTTACTGATTATAAAACGTTGTTCAAGAAATTATTTTATTTATAAAAAGGAGTGTTTCGTATGTCTCAAGACAAAGTGATTGATTGTAATCCTAACAAGAAGAAAAAAGATTACATGTACTATGTTCACACCTTGATTGCATTTGCAATCACCGCAATCTTCTGGATCATTCCTCCGATTGAACCCATTACAGCGTTGGGGATGCGGTGTGTAGGGACATTTATTGGTATGATTTATTTGTGGACTATGGTCGACACCATGTGGCCAAGTATCTGGGGCTTGTTCATGTTTGGTATGGCAGGGTATGCTGGAGAAGGCTACGCTGGCATGAAAGCTGTATGGTTAAACGCTGTGGGCGTTGATACTGTATTGTTAACCTTGTTCGCAATGGTTTTATTCGGTGCTGTGTCGGAAGTCGGCGATACAGAATATATCGCTAAATGGTTTTTAACTAAAAAGATTTTTGCGGGTCGTCCCTATGTATTTCTAACTGTTTTCTATGCATGCTGCTTTGTTCTGTCCGCCTTGGTTAGCCCAATCACTGAATTGATTATTCTGTGGCCGATTGCGTTGGGCTTAATGAAGACCTTAAAAATTGAACGCTGCGACCAAATCTGGCCTTACTTCTTTGTAGGGATGTTCTTAGTATCTACATTGGCACAACCATTCTTCCCATTTATGGGCGCACAGCTGGTTCCAATCAGTGCATTCGCTGCTATGACTGAATCCATGGGCAATCCTATGCAAGTTCCAATGCTGTCTTATATGTTGTTGGACTTGATTATGACGACATTGGTTATGGTCGTTTATCTGCTGGCTATGAAATTCATCCTGCGTGTAGACGTCAGCAAACTGAAAGCTGTTAACCCATCTCAAATTGAAGTGCAAATGCAGCTGCCTCCAATGAATTTCCAGCAGAAAGCATATTTGTACATGATTCCGTTATATCTGATTATGCTGTTGCTGCCAAACTTTGTAAAAGGCAACCCTGTATCTGATTTATTAACCACCATGGGAACTTTAGGCGTAACGGTATTCTGGACTTTAATCTTTGTTATTGTAAAGTGGAACGGTAAACCGCTGCTGGATTTTAAAGAAGTAGCTTACAAACAAATGAACTGGGGTATTTTCTTCATGATTGCTGCCGCTGTATATGGTGCAAACTCTTTAGCTAACAGCGAAACAGGGGTTGTAAACTTCTTAGTTCAGGCGCTTCAGCCAATTTTAGGCGGTAGACCAGAATGGCTATTTGTATTGCTGATGTTCACCGTTGCTCTGATTATCACCAACTTTGCTAACAATGCCGCAATGGCTGTTACCTTGTTGCCAGTCGCTTTGGCATTCTGCCAGCAGATGAATATCGACCCAATCCCTGTTGCTATGGGTATTGTTTTAATGGTATTTGTAGCTATGTTGACGCCATCTGCTTCTCCACATGGTAGTATGATGCATGGTCGTAAAGATATTTACAGCACCAGCGAAATTTTAAAAATTGGTTTCCCAATGTGCGTTGTAACATTATTATTGTACAGTTTCATTGGTTATCCATTATGTAAATTATTATTGGCTGTAATTGGTGCATAAAATTGTACCATTTGATAATTTGAATCCATCTATCAAAAGAGGATGTCCGAAAAAGGGCATCCTCTTTTGCTGCAATTCATCATTCTTTTGACTTGACTTAAAACGATAGTTCCACTGATTTTTCATAAACTGCCATGGTAACGCCATCCAATTTCTGCTTGGCAACAATTTGCTGCCCGCCGTTGCTGGCCAGCGCCGCACTGCGCTCGCAAACATTGTCTACGCCAGCGATTTGCTGCACAAAAGCAGACGGCGTAAAAGCGCCTGAAACGTGCTGTAATTGCTCCGCTGTATAAAAGAATATCGGCAGCTTTTTCTGCGCTGTCCAGGCCAATAAACCAGCCTCCTGCTGCTTCAAGTCAATGGAGGCCGCTGCACTGATACGTTTTTCTTCGATCGAATATCGCTTCAACATTTGCTGGAAGGCTTGCTCCAATTGAGCTGCCGTAATACCTCTGCGGCAGCCCACACCTAGCACCAAATTGCGAGGCCGCAAATGCAGTGTATGTAAAAAAGGCTGCTTTGCTTCTGTCGATATACAAATGCCCCATCGACAATCTCCATTTTGCTTCAAGCCGGCAGGCAGAGTTCCTTGCCAACAATAATCGCTGGAAAAGCCGACCAATTCACCCTGCAATAAACGGGCCGAGATTTCTTTCACCAGTTGTTTTTCCTCCATATATAACTGCTGCGTCTTAGCCCAACTGTCCACTGCAAAGACGCCCTGCACATCGGTAGCAGTCGTAATCACCGGCACAGCGCCTAAAACATCGGCAATTTCAGCGGCAAACTCATTGGCGCCGCCCATATGGCCCGACAGCAACGAAATAGCGAACAGACCGCCTTCATCACATACCACGACCGCCGGGTCTGAATATTTACCGCGCAATAAAGGACCAATCATCCGCACCGCAATACCGCAGGCACAAAAAAATACCAGACAATCATATTGCGCAAACAACTGCCGCACCAGTAGAGCTAAACTCTCATAACCATGCACACCAGTCTCTGTAGCCTGACAATACCGTGCAGGCAAATAAACAGGGGAATCCCGCCAATTCTCTGCTTGCTTTAGCTTGGCAGCCATGGCGCCGCCCTGTGGACTGCAAGCGAGCAAGGCAGCCTTAATTTTTGTCACAGCTATCACCACCATTTTGCTGTTTCTGCTCTTTGACAGGTCGGTATGCGGTTGCAAAATCGGCCGCATACAAACGGGATAATTCATAACGGCTATCCAAAAAAGCACCTACCAACAATAGCGCTGTTTTGCTGATGGCATTTGCTTGCGCTGTGACGGCTAATGTGCCCACTGTACAGCGATAGATGGCCTCATCGGGCCAACTGGCTTTGTAAACGATGGCTGCTGGTGTATCGACAGTATAACCGCCATCCAATAAAGATTCCTGCACCTGTTGGGTAAGCCCTGCGCTCAAAAAAATGACCATAGTCGCCTGATGAGCTGCCAAAGCCGCCAGTTGTTCCCGCTCTGGCACCGCTGTGCGGCCTTCCATGCGGCACACAATCACCGACTGCGATACACCCGGCAAAGTATATTCCCGCTTTAGCGCAGCGGCAGCACCGCTCATACTGCTGACACCAGGGCATACTTCATAGGCCAGTCCCACTTGGTCCAACGCATCCATCTGTTCCTGAATGGCACCATACAAACTAGGATCCCCTGTATGCAGCCGCACCACCAACTTGCCATCCGCCGCTGTCATCACCTGCAATACTTCATCTAGCGTCATTTCAGCACTGTTATAAATCCGGCACTGTGGCTTACAAACCTCCAACAAAGCTGGATTTACCAACGAACCGGCATAAATGACCACATCAGCCTGCTCCAGCAATCGCTGCCCTCGCACGGTAATCAAATCGGGCGCGCCGCAGCCAGCTCCTACAAAATAAATCAATCCAATCGCCTCCCATACATCATCCGCTTTGCCTTTTATTGTAACAGGTCTTGCATAAAAAAGCAGCAAAATAATCTTTCCTACAGGCTTTCCCACAAACGCTGGGGGGGTCTGCACATAAAACCTCCCATACAAAAAAAGAAAAGAAGCGCAACTCGGTGAAAATCCGCTTCTTTTCTCTTTCATTAAATTAAGCTTTGTAATGGTTTCAAGCTTATCATTACTTACCCTATTATAACAAATTATTACGCACAACGATCGATAAGATTCCTCTATGCCAAATCCGAAAAATCTTATTGATAAATGTATCATTCATGTTTCATCTGTTTAAATTCCTTATTGACAATATAAATACCGCTGCACGCCAAACCTAGCGCCAACAAGCTGCGCAGATTAAAAATAGATTCATGCAGGAACATCACCGAAAAGGTTGTCCCAAAAATAGGAATCAAAAAATTATACACGGCAATCTTGCTGGCTGGATTATATTTCAGCAGCATGGTCCATCCAGTGAAGGCTGCCGCCGACAAAAAAGCCATATATGTCAGCAGCAACAAGCCCTGCGCTGTCATAGCGCCAAACTGACCATGTCCGAAAAAGCCCAGCAAGATTAGCACCAATCCGCCACCGGTAAGCTGATAACCGGTAATCACCACAGGATCTTGTCCTTGCGTTACCCGCCGGCTGATGATGGAGCCTAAGGCGGAAGAAAGCGTAGAAAGCATGATGAAGCCTTCCCCTGTCCAAGCAAAACCGCCGCCTAAGCCGCCGTCCTCTAAGGTAATCAGCAATACACCGGCAAACCCAATGCAGCAGCCCAAAATTTTCTGCAAGGTCATCTTATCATCTGGAAACAAGAAATGGGCAAAGATTACCACAAAAAACGTGGCTAACGCATATAAAATGGAGCCTTTTACGCCGGTGGTGTTGGCCAAACCCAGATAAAAGAAGATATACTGGCCGGTGGTTTGAACCAAGCCCAGCTGCACAATGCCTCCCCAATGCTTGCGCTGCGGAATCACCAGACGCTTTTGCAGCACCACGCTAACAGCCAATGTCATCAAACCAGCCAAAGTAAATCGCAATCCGGCAAATAACAGCTTCCCGAATCCATCGGCGGCATCTATCGCAAACAACGCATAACCGATTTTTACCGCCGGATAAGCTGTGCCCCATAAAATTGTGCAAAGCAAGGCCAGTAAAATAATCACCGGCCCCCGCTGTAAAAAACTCTTTTCCACCTCTTACTGCGCCCCGCTTTCCACGCGCCAGATTTTTGCATGGGCCGCATAAACCTTCTGCGGAAACAAAGTATGATAAATCGCTTCCAACTCTTGCTGCAGTTGTTTGTCATCACAATCGGCAGCAAGCGGATAATAGTGCATCACATACGGCACGCCGAACAGCACCGAACGTACTGTAGTTTGCCGCAGACCATTGCGCTGATAAAAAGCCACCCGCCTAGTACGGATTTTTTCTTCCTCCGCTGAGCTGCTTTTAGTCGGGTCTTCTACTTCAGCCAGAATGCCCTTCGTTCCTTGATGTAACGTCATCATTTGTGCCAAACACTGACTGCCGTAACCATGATTGCGATACGGACTGCATACAGCAAAATAGTCCAAAAGTAAAATTTCACTTTGCGGCGCTTTTACAAAAAAAGTATAGGCCATCAAATTCTCTTTTTCATCGAACCACCCATAGGGCGCATACACACCACGCTGCATCAAATCGTGCAGCACAGCCAGAGGTTTCACCTCTGCCGGAGGAAAATCCTGCTGCATATGCATATGAAAAATATCTGTCACCTGCTCCGGCGATAACAACTGATGAGTTAACATTCTCTTTTCTCCTACTTTCTGCTGAAATTGGTATGTCTGCATATATAAAACATCTCCATCACGCTTTATATTCTACCCCAATCATTCCATTTTCCTCCTGCGCCTCCTGCAGCAACTGCAAAACCGCTTCTCCATAACTGCCTAAGCTGCTAACCATACAACTGCTGTTTTCTATCACAATCTGCAGAGGTTCATTCCAGCTGCTCAGAACATCCCATAATGCATCCAAATTTTCTCCGTAATAGTCGGGCAAATGCAACTGTTGAGCAATGGCTGCATGAAGCTGTTGCCGGTTTGTCAATACTTCACCGTTTAATCGTAATTCCATATGGTTCAATACTCCTTTTCCCGCATGTTAATATAGTTGCTCAAAACTCTTGTAATGGTCAGCAGTGTAAAAAATCAGACCATCATTAGAATAAATAATCCGCTCGCCATTGCGATAGCCGCCCTCATAATTGACATCACATTCATAATACTTTCGACCGTCTTTCTCCGGCAGCAATCCTTCTCGGTTGCCGAACAAATCACCGCCGATACTCATATCCGGCGCTACTTCATCCAAATTGCCTGCTTGATTATCCCAGCCCAGCTTTTTGGCTTCATTTTTGGTGATAAAATTATCTGGCAAGTGCCCATAGACGTGCAGATAATCGGCCACCTTCTGAGGTTCCGTATACCAGCCATCTTCAGCCAATGCGGCATCTGATGGTGGTTGGTCATAGTCAGAAGCAACGCCCGATGTACAAGCGGTACACAATACCCCTGCCAGCAGAAGCAACATTAATAACATGCGCAGATATGGATTGCGCCAAAATTGTTTCATATCGTCCTCTCCTCATCTTCTCATCCTGTGTCCTTCATTATAGCCTTTCTTCCAGAAAGCGTCAAATCTTCCTGCGCACTAAATAAAACCGCTCCACATAAACTATTACTGGCTCACCATTTCATTCTCACAGGAGGAAATTATTATGAAGGAAAAACCATGCTGCAAGCCATGTTGTCCGCCGCCCCATCAACCGGAGACTGAACCAATGGCTTATGCGCTGTATTATCAAACCAATTTACTTTCCAACAGCGCGCCCTTTGACGGCATCGCACTACCGGAAGTTGCTGCCCAGTCCAACGGAGATTTTTATTCCGACGGCAGTACCTTTCAGATTTTAAAACCCGGCGTCTATCTGGTCACCTATGTAATCAATATTCCGGCTGCTGTAGCTGTAAACACCACCTTTGCCTTACAGGTAAACCGGCAGAATGTAGCCAGCACCGTACGTGCTGTAGCAAAAACAGCTACCGATACGCCCCATTCTGTAACGGCACAGGCTATCTTAGAAGCCGATGCGCCAATCGCTTTGCGGCTGTCCTCTTCCAGTCTGATTACCATCACTGGAGCGGCGACTGAAACCATAGCTTCTTTGAGCATTACCCAGTTGGCAAGATGCTGATAGTCATCACCAATTTGTAAAAGCAGCACAAACGCGAAGAAAGCAAGGCGCCCACGAAACCGCACCTTGCTTTTTTCATTCATTCGTTTTTCAACTCATGTTATTTTCAAAAAACTGCCGCAGCGGACTACGGCGGTTAAAAGATTGCTATGCTAAAATAATTTCTTCCAATGCATCACAATAGCTGCTATACCTACCACTGTTAACGATACGGTACAAATCGCTACAGAACCGGTGGCGCTGTTTTGCCACGGCAATGGCACATTCA
The DNA here is from genome assembly GCA_902492275.1 of uncultured Peptococcaceae bacterium. GTDB lineage: Bacteria > Bacillota > Peptococcia > Peptococcales > Peptococcaceae > UBA7185. The sequence goes on along the minus strand of CABUKW010000004.1, from coordinate 15,671 downwards.
TACCAAAGAAACTAAATATCATAGTAGGAATGGTCATGATAATGGTAATGGAAGTCAGCACTTTCATCACCGAGTTCAGATTGTTGGAAATTACAGAACTGTAGGCTTCCATGGTAACATCCAAAATGCTGCTGTACACATTCGCCATCTCGATGGCCTGCTTATTTTCAACAATGGCATCTTCCAAAAGTTCTTCATCCTCTGGATATTTTTTTACGCCCTCTAAACGCATCAACCGCTCCAATACAAGTTCATTGGCTCGCAGAGAATTGCTCAGATATACCAGCGATTTGTCCAAACTCAACAACTGAAACAATTCCTCATTACGGGTAGATTTATGCAGTTCTTGTTCAATACGTCCACTGGAACGCTCCAACATACGCAGGTATTGCAGATAGTAAGTAGCGTTGCGGTACAACAGTTGAATGATGAACCGCGTTTTCTTATACGTGTAGAATTTTTTTATTTTTCCACTGCGGAAATCTTCCAGTAATGGCATCTCCCGTAAACAAATGGTGATAATATATTTTTGTTTTTTATCGCCTAAAATAATCGCCATTGGCACTGTGCCATAAGCGTCGCGCCCGTCTTCCTCTTCCCGATAAGGCACGTCAATAATAATCAAGGTGTAATCATCGTCGGCATCGACACGGGCCCGTTCGTCTTCGTCCAGTGCCGATATCATATCTTGCAGCTCAATATCAAAATGCTGGCTGACATCCTTCACTTCTTCGGCAGTAGGGCTAATCAGGCAAACCCAATTACCGTCGCAGTAATCCGTTATTTCTTCCAGCCGGCTGCTTTCTTCCGCTGTTTTATAAATGGTTTTCACAGTATTCCCTCCTGTGACTCACCATTTTTCAATAGACAGCCGTAAAAAACAGTGAGCCAGTATTCAATTGTTTATAATATCGCTCTCGACTGGGCCCAAGATCCATCTGACTCACATCCTTTTTGTTTGTTGTTCTATTTTATTCGTCATATGATAAAAACGCCCTAGCTATTTTATTTTAAAGCACACTTTTGCAATAGTCAAGCCGACTTTTGTAAGAATATCGTAAAAAGAGGACACAATTTTCAGCAAATAAGATATTCTTTGCAACAAATCAACAAAAATAACGCCGAATCAATCCCCACACGGCGGTTCAATTCGACGTTAATATCTCAGAAAACGCATTCTATTTTCGCCCTCTCCGGCAAGCCCAGGTTACACAGGCTGCACAGTTGTGTCCGCCATTGCAGAAGCTGTTATGCTCACCGCGCGGATACTCTGGCTTTTGCCATTGATTGGACCAGCCAATCACGGCTGTGATGCTTTTTACCGGTTCCATCAAAAAGTTATCGCTAAGCTGGATTTGTCCCCGACACTGATTTAAAAAGGCAAAGACGTCCGGCTGCCCGGCTAAGGCCCAATCTCCATATCCGGGACTATAGCGCAGCGTGGCATATAATCCGCGGGATAAGGTTTGCTGCTGCAAATACTGGCAAAAGGCTTCGGCTAACTGCTCTACAGCATGGGAGCCCAAATAATCGGCGATAGCACTGCGATATAGTTGCCCTGCTTCTGCGGCTCTGCGGGCTTCGTTGGGCAGAGTGGGGCCAATGGTCAATGCCATAATGGTAGCCCGCTTGCATTGCTGCAAACCTTTGCAAACATAACAACTGGCAATACGCAGCTCATCGTTTCCTAACACCAACTGTTCGCCATCGTTGCTGCTGATTGGCTCTTCCCGCCAAAAAATTACCGGCGCCACCAACTGCCACAGCTCCTGCAGCAGCGCCGGCTCATCAGGGCAATCATGATGACTGGCAATAAAGGTTTTTGCGTCAAAGGTAAGATGAAATTGCTGTAAATGATGTACAATCCCCACTTACAGCACCTCGATTAATTGTTCGGCAAGATGATACTGCCGCATCGGGAAAATATGAATTCCGGCCACATGGGGTTTCAGCTGCTGCACCAGATTGCACAGATATTCCATACCGCCTGCTGCGCCGTCTTTTTCCAAAATGGCCACCATTTCATCGGGGACATGCACGCCTGGCACATGTTCATTGAGATACTGGGCCTGTTTCACGCTTTTTACCGGCATAATGCCATAGATGAATGGTACATCTGTATTGGCGGCAGCGGCAAAACGCTCTACCTGCTCCAAACTATATACAGGCTGGGTCTGAAAAAACTGTACGCCATGGGCGATTTTTTCCTGCACACGGCCTACCTCTTTGCTTAAATCCTCCATGCCAGGGTTGGCTACCGCGCCGATAAAGAAATCGGTAGCATTGTCCAACTCTCTGCCATAATAATCCTGCCCCTGATTTAAATTAGCCGCCATTTGAGCTAAGCCCTTAGAATCCACATCAAAAACACCGCTGGCTTCTGGATGGTCGCCCAGCTTTGGGTCATCGCCTGTCAGGGTTAAAATATTGCGCACACCCAAGGCATGAGCGCCTAATAATTCCGCCTGCAAACCCAACAAATTACGGTCCCGGCATGTCAAATGAAAAATCGTTTCTAAGCGCAGCCGATCCTGCACCAAGGAGGCCAATGCAATAGGGCTCATCCGCAGTTTAGCAGTGGGGCTGTCGGCAATATTCACCGCCGTCAACTGGTCGGCTAAATCATGAATAGCTGTAAAAACCGGCCATGGGTCTGCACCTCTAGGCGGATCCACTTCCATGGTCACTACAAATTCTTTTTGTGCTAATTTTTCTCGGAACATGACGCACCTTCTTTCAAAAATTCATCCATCAATTTTACTGTTTGTACCGCATCACGGCCAAAACCATCAGCACCAACTTCCTCTGCAAATTCTTCGGTGATGACTGCGCCGCCGATAATTACTTTTGTCTGCGGCGCTTGCTGCCGCAGCAGGGCAATCACGCCGGGAATTTCCTGCATGGTGGTAGTCATTAGCGCGCTGAGTCCCAAAAATTCGGCCTTATATTCCAACACAGCCTCTATAAATTTTTCTGCCGGTACATTTTTGCCCAAATCCACAACCCGATAGCCATGATTTTTCACCATCACAGCCACCATGTTTTTGCCAATGTCGTGAATGTCGCCCTTCACGGTGCCAATCACCAGCGTTGCCTTCTGAAAGCCGTCTCCGCTTTGCAGATGGCTTTCTAACAGCCCAAAAGCCTGCTGAGATACCTCTGCACTGCGCATCAACTGCGGCAAGAAGAAAATGCCTTTTTCATATTTCTCGCCCACTTCATTCAAGCCGGCAATCAAGCCTTCGTTGATAATCGTCATGGCCTCTACGCCATCGTCCAACAATGCTTGTACCACCTTGCCAATATTGGAGCTGCCCTTTACCACTGAACGAGTTACCAATTCCAGACTCGGCGTTTCATCGGCCACCACTGGAGCGGTTACAGCGGCTTGTTCACTGTTTAACTGCAAATAATTCTCGGCATTTTCATCGCGACCTACCAATAGGGCCGCGCTCTGCCAGGCATTTTTCATCATCTCATCTAGCGGATTGATGATGGACAAATCCAATCCGTTGCCGATGGCCATTGCCAGAAAAGCGCTGTTGATTTTAGGACGGTTTGGCAAACCGTGAGACACATTGCTGACGCCCAGCAGCAGATTAACGCCGGGCAGTTCCTGACGAATTAGGCTCATAGTGTGCAATGTTTCCCGCGGGCCGTTAATATCTGTACCAACTGTGAACACCAGACTGTCCAGATAAATGTCCTGCCGTTTTATGCCATACTGTTCACAGGCAGCCACAATGCGCTTGGCAATTTCCAGCCGGCCTTCCGCTTTCGGCGGAATACCGGTTTCATCTAAGGTCAACCCTACCACCGCAGCGCCATAGCGCTTGGCCAACGGCAGAATGTTGTCCAGACTGGCCTGTTCACCGTTCACCGAATTAATCAACGCTTTTCCTTGATACTGCTTCAAGCCTCGTTCCAATACTTTTGGATTGGTGGAGTCCAAGCATAACGGAATGCTGGTGCTTTGCTGCAAAAGCGTCAAGACATCAGCCATTACCTGGGCTTCGTCAATCCCATGGGTGCCCACGTTGACATCCAGCACATGAGCGCCGGCTTCAGCCTGCTGCTCCGCCTCTTTTTCAATCATGGCCAAGTCGCCGTCCCGCAGGCCCTGGGCCAATTTTTTACGGGCCGTGGGGTTAATGCGCTCGCCAATCATCTTAGGCAGCGTATTGCCGCCAATCTCTACAATAAACTCCCGACAGGACAACCGGCCTAACGGTTCCACCTGACGGCGCTGCAATACATGGTTCTGTACCGCCGCTTTCAGGCAGGCAATATGCTGCGGCGTCGTACCGCAGCAGCCGCCCATAAAGGCCACTTCATAGGGCAAAAACCGCTGCATAGCTTCCGCAAATTCCTCTGCCTTCAATGGATACTGCACCTTGCCCTCCACCAGCAAAGGCAAGCCGGCATTGGGCTGCACCACCAAAGGCAGCTCCGTATACTGCGCCAGTTCCGCCACTACCTGCTGCAATTCATCGGGACCGCCGGAGCAGTTGCAGCCGATAACTGCCGCCCCCATTGCTTCCAGGGTAACGGCAGCCACCGCCGGGCTGACGCCAGTTAAGGTGCGTCCATTGGTGTAGGTCATGCTGCACACTACAGGGATTTTTCGTTCCCCGGCATCCAGACAAGCCAGCAGCGCGGCCCGCATTTCGCCCAAATCACTGAATGTTTCCAGCAGAAAATAATCCGGCTGTGCAGACGCAATGGCTTCTGCCTGTTCCCGATAAATTTCGTACATTTCATCAAAGGAAGTATCTCCCACCGGCGATACAAAATGTCCGGTCGGCCCCAAAGAAGCCGCCACCTGTCCATGTCTGGCTTTCTCGCAGGCAGTTCTGGCAATCTCCACGGCCCGGCGGTTGATTTCTGCCGCTCGTTCTTCCAACTGATACTCCTGCAGCTTCAACCGGCTGCCGCCGAACGTATTGGTAATCACAATATCTGCGCCAGCCTGCAAATAATCCCGATGGACACTCTCTACCACATCCGGCATGGTCAGATTTAATTCTTCCGGACTCTGCCCCGGCGCTAAGCCACGCTGCTGCAGCATGGTGCCCATAGCGCCGTCAAAAATAAGTATCTGCCCCATGCTCATGCCCTCTGTTCCTTCTCCATTTTGGATAAATCATACGGTGTTTCCTGATAAACATAATAGTTCAGCCAGTTGGCAAACAATAAATTGCCATGACTGCGCCACCGCACCACAGGCGCACAGGAGGGATCGTCATTGGGATAATAATTTTTCGGCACTGCAATGGGCTTTCCCTGGCTGATATCCCGCCGGTATTCGGCATCCAGCGTTAAGGGATCATACTCGCAATGGCCCGATACAAACACCCGTCGGCCGTCCTTGCTGGCCACCAGATACACGCCTGCCTCCTGAGACTGGGCAATCAGCTCCAGTTCTTCTACTTTGGCGATATCTTCTGCGCGAAACTCGGTATGGCGGGAGTGGGGCGCATAGAACATATCATCAAAACCCCGCACAATCGGCCGCCGGCAAAGCACCTCATGCTCAAATACGCCGAACCGTTTTTCCGGCAGCGGATATTTGGGCACACCATAATAATGATACAGCGCCGCCTGCGCGCCCCAGCAGATAAACATGGTGGAAAATACATTCTTATCGGCAAAGTCAAAAATCAGCTTCAACTCGTCCCAATAATTCACTTCCTGAAAGGACATCTGCTCTACCGGCGCACCGGTCACAATCATCCCGTCATACTGATTGTACTTGATATCCTCAAAATCCTTATAAAAGGTCTGCAAATGCTCTTCTGACACGTTCTTGCTGACATGGCTGGCCATGCGGATTAAATCCACTTCCACCTGCAGCGCCGTATTACTGATTAGGCGCAGCAGCTGCGTTTCCGTTACAATTTTTGTAGGCATCAGATTAACAATGGCCAGCCGTAACGGACGAATATCCTGGCTGAGTGCCCGCTGTTCATGCATTACAAAAATCTGTTCATTGGTCAGCGTTTCCGTGGCCGGTAACGCCGCCGGTATAATAACAGGCATTTCCCAATCTCCTCCTTCTGATTACATACGCTTCCGTTAAATCTGGGCCAGCGCCTGTTCCAAATCGGTAATGATATCGGCGGCATCCTCAATACCAACCGAGAAACGAATTAAATCAGGGGCCACGCCAGCTTCTTTCAGTTGTTCTTCCGTCATCTGACGATGGGTATGGCTGGCCGGATGCAGCACACAGGTGCGAGCGTCAGCCACATGGGTTACAATGGCAGCCAGCTTCAGCTTATCCATAAAGGCTACCGATACATCACGGCCGCCCTTTAAACCAAAGCACAGCACGCCGCAGGTACCGCTCGGCATATATTTCTGCGCCAGCTCATGATATTTGTTGCCTGGCAGGCCAGCGTAATTCACCCAGGCCACCTTTTCATGATTCTGTAAATATTCGGCTACCTTCAGCGCATTTTCACAATGGCGCGGCACACGCAGATGCAGCGTTTCCAGGCCTAAATTCAGCAAAAACGCATTCTGCGGCGAAGGCGTAGACCCTAAATCCCGCATGAGCTGCGAAGTAGCCTTGGTGATATAGGCCAGCTTGCCGAATTTCTGTGTATATACAATGCCATGATAGGATTCATCCGGCTCTGTCAAGCCGGTAAATTTATCGTGATACTGCTCCCAATCAAAATTGCCGCTGTCTACAATGCAGCCGCCTACCGACGTTGCATGACCATCCATATATTTGGTGGTGGAGTGGGTTACAATATCAGCGCCCCATTCGATTGGCCGGCAGTTGATCGGCGTAGCAAAGGTGTTGTCCACAATCAATGGCACGCCATGGCTATGGGCCAGACGGGCAAACTTTTCAATATCCAGCACCGTCAGGGCCGGATTGGCGATGGTTTCCGCCACTACGCATTTGGTATTGGGCTGGAATGCCTTGGCCAGATTTTCTTCACTATCGTCCGGATCTACAAAGGTGCAGTCAATCCCCAGCTTTTTCATCGTCACGCCGAACAGATTAAAGGTGCCGCCATAAACAGCGCTGGAGCAGATTAAATGATCCCCTGCGCCGCAGATATTCAGCACAGCAAAGAAATTGGCAGCCTGACCGGAAGAGGTCAGCATAGCGGCCACCCCGCCTTCCAATGCCGCAATTTTAGCAGCCACAGCGTCTGCGGTAGGATTTTGCAGACGGGTATAAAAATATCCGCTATCCTCTAAATCAAACAGACGTCCCATCTGTTCGCTGGTTTCATATAAAAATGTGGTGCTCTGATAAATGGGCAGCACGCGGGGCTCCCCTTTTTTCGGCTCCCAGCCGCCTTGAATACAAATGGTTCCAGCAGTGCAATTTTTCAAATCCATCAATAATTCCTCCTCCGAAATAGTTACATAGGTTATTCCACAGCAAGCCAGAATAACAAAAAAGCCATTTTCTTTGTGCTAGAAAATGGCTTTTGATTGCAAAACAATCCACTCCATTATCTATCAGACACTTTGTCTGCAGGATTTAGCACATTTCCAGCTATGCTGGCTGTTGCCGGGCTTCACAGGGCCAGTCCCTCCGCCGCTCTTGATAACAAAGACTCGCGTATTTAGTTTGTTGTACTGTTCACTCTACCACAACCTGCAGCAAATGTAAAGATTTTTTTCTAAGCGCGGGCCTTCCATTTTGGTACAATGGCCAACCCTTCGTATTCCTCCCGGGTCATGCCTAAAATCCACTGGTCGATATAACGCCCGTCAATAAAGGTGTGCTTGCGCAGCTTACCTTCTGCGGTAAATCCAAAGCTCAGCGCCGATTTCAAGCCCAGACGGTTGTTGTCGTTCACTTTGGAATAGCACTTTTCAAACCCAAAATGATAGAACACCACATCAGCCAGAACAATCATCAGGTCAACGCCAAAGCCGGCCAGACGGTTTTTTTCATCGGCAATGCCCAGCGCGATTTCCGCATGACCATTTTGCCGGTCAATATCCTTAATGGACGCAATGCCGATGGCTTCGCCGTTTCGTTTATTTTTTACCACAAAATCAACACGCTCTGCACTAGGGTCGGTTACATCCTTCATTTTGCTGATTTCATCTTCAATCATATCCAACGAAACACTCATATAACTGTCATACCAGTGCCGGAACTCCTTATTCATAAACCACTTCTGGAAGTAATACGCATCCTCTTTGGCTGGCTTTTGTAAAATGATTTTTCTTCCGGTAAACATTCCTGCCACCTCCAATGCCTTTCTTACGATATTTATCGTTATCTTTTATTTTATCCCACAAATGGCCGCAGGTCAACCATTTCACCGCGGAGAATCCACCGAAATGCCGGAAAAAATTTCTAATGTAAGCCGTCTGCAATAAAAATAATGGGTGGGCGCGGCCTATCTGCAAAAAACGCTGCGTTTTTTATGGTTTCATGGTATAATGAATTTATATGTGAAAATTTCTTAAAACAACATTCTCAAAAACGGAGGATTACAATATGTCTTTTCAGACTCTACTGCCTAACCAAGCTATGGTACAAGCCCTGGCCCAACAGGACATCATCGAGCCTACCGAAATTCAAAGCCAGGTCATTCCTCTGCTGCTGGCAGGCCGCGATGTCATCGGCCAGTCCTACACCGGCAGCGGTAAAACGCTGGCCTATCTGTGTCCTATTTTGTGCAATATCGACACTGCCGCCAAGCAGGTACAGGCCTTGATTTTGGCGCCCACCCACGAGCTGGTCATGCAGATTTACCGCCAGGCGCAGCAGCTTTGCCAGAACAGCGGATTAGAAATCGGCTGCCAGAGCATTATCGGCGAGGCCAACATCAACAATCAGATTGCCAAATTAAAAGAAAAGCCTCAGCTTTTGGTTGGTACGCCGGGGCGTATTCTTGATTTAATCAAAAAACACAAAATCAACTGCCAAACCATCCACACTGTGGTCATTGACGAAATGGATAACCTGCTGGATAACACCAACCAGCAAACCGTGCTGGATATCCTAAAAAGCATGCTGCGGGACCGGCAATTGGCCGCATTTTCCGCCACCGCCAGCCAGCATACCTTAGACCTGCTAACCCAGCAGATGCACGACCCTGCCCTGGTAAAAATTGAACAACAAGCCAAAATGAACCCTAACATCGAGCATTTTTATCTTATCTGCCAGCAGCGGGAGAAATTTGTGCAACTGCGCAAGCTGCTCCACGCGCTGGATGCGGATGCAGAGCGAATCCTGATTTTTATGAACGACGGCCCCGAACTGGATTTCTTGGTGGATAAGCTCAATTATCACAAAATCCGCACCTACAGCCTCCATGGCATCGTATCAAAAGAAGAACGGCAGAAAGCCATGCAGGACTTCCGCCGGGGCAACATCAAAATTCTGGTGTCCTCCGACTTGGCCGCCCGCGGCTTGGATATTCCCGATATTACCCATATCATCAATATGGATTTCCCCGCCGAACCCAGCGAATACATTCACCGGGCCGGACGCACCGCCCGCGGCAACCGCAAGGGCCAGTGCTACAGCATTGTCAACCCGCGGGAGTTGGCAGCGCTGCGCATCTATCAACGGGAATTTGCCATTCATGTGGCCCCTGTGCATCTGGTAAAAGGGAAAATCCTCTCCGGCGCTACCAAAGAATATTACAAAGATCCGGAACGCAAAAAGAAGCATCCAGCCAAAGGCAACGATACCCATAGCGTCGGTCAAAAACGCAACAAGCAGGAAAACTCCAGCGCCACACCGCGCAAAGCAGCACACAAAACCGGTAAGCCAACCGGAAAACAAGGCAAAGCCCCTGCACCTAAGCGCAATAGCAACAAGCCCAAAAGCTGACCAGGACATACAAAAGGCTGCTGCGGAAGACCATCTTCTTCCGCAGCAGCCTTTTTTCATGCACACAGAGCCAATCAATCCTACACCGGTCGCTGCAAAAACACCGAAAACACGCTGCCCTGCCCCAGCGCGGAGGCAACCTTGATATAGCCGCCCTGACTGGCCAAAATCTGCCTAGTGAGATACAAACCAATGCCAACGCCTTCTTGGTCTGCCACTGACGGAGAGCGGTAAAAGCGGGTGAACACCTTGGCCTGTTCCTCCTCGGCAATGCCTCGGCCATTGTCTATCACGTCAATCCGGCAAAACAACTCATAAGCGCTAACCTTAATCTGCACCATGCCGCCCGGCTCCGTATACTTTACAGCATTATCCACCAGATTTCCCAAAGCTTCCGCCGTCCACTTGGCATCAAAAACCGCCGTTTCCGTCGTACATTCCACCATAAGACTTATTTGCCGCGCTTCCGCCTTCGGCCCATATTGCTGCTCAATTTCCCGCAGCACCGGCTCTAGGGGCTGCTCCACCGGATGCAGCGTCAAAATTCCCGTTTCCAGCCGCGACAGCTTTACTAACGAAGCAATCAGAAAATTCAGCTTTTCCGCCTGTCCCTGCAGCGCCTGCACACAGCCCTTGCTTTCCTCCGGCAAATCCTGCTCCTGCAATAGCTGTCCGTACAACAAAATATTGGCGATAGGCGTTTTGGTCTGGTGGGAGATATCGGAAATCAGCGCTTTGATTTTGTCCTTCTCCGCCTGCACATGCTTCGCCGAAGCTTCCGCATGCGCCAAATAACGGGCCAGCTTGCTCTCTAAGGCCGACATCATGCTCTCATCAAAGGTCTGCTGGCAAAAGTCGCCGTTTATGGCCTCATCCAGCAACGCGCCCAGCCTGTCCAACAGCCTGCGCTGACGATACTGGCTCCAACCAATCACCAGCAGACACAGCAGCAACGCCGCCAGCATCAGCAAAACCACATATTTAACAGCTATCATCAGCAGGCCCCTTCCACACATACCCGACGCCGTAGACCGTCTTGATATAATCGCCAGCCCTTAGCTTATCCCGCAGCCGCTTCACCGTCACCGACAGCGCGTTCTCGTCCACATAGGCAGCGCCGCCAACCCAGATGCGGTTCACCAGCTGCGCCCGCGACAACGTAACGCCCCGATTTTCCACCAACAGCCACAGCAGCTTCTGCTCCGTTTTGCTCAATTCCACCAGCACACCATCGCGAGAAAACATCATCCGCTCAAAATCAAACCGGAACGGCCCCAACTGCACAACAACGCTTTCCCGCTGCGCTGGCCCTGCACCAGCACGGCGCAGCTGCGCATGAACCCTGGCCCGCAAAATGGCCAGACTGAACGGCTTGGTGATATAGTCGTCAGCGCCATGCTCCAAGCCCATCACCACATCCATCTCCGTATCATTAGCCGTCAGCAAAATCACCGGTATGGCGCTGCCTTGCCGCAGTTCCTGCAAAAATTCCAGACCGCTGCCATCCGGCAAATTGACATCCAGCAGCAATAAATCCGCCGCCCGTTCCAGCGCCTGCCGAGCCTGCCTCAAATCCAGGCAAGAAACAACCTCCACATCCTCATTCCTTAACGCCAAGCACAGCCCCCGATTTAAGTCGTGATCATCCTCCACAATTACCAGCCGCTGCATAACCTCACCTCACCGTAAACATTCCACCCGTATCATAGCATATCCCCGCCAAAATAAAAAGAGCGCCCCGTATCAAATCATACATTCACACCATCCGGCAGAGGATGCATGCCGCACTTTCTTCCCACATTCACCACCAAAAAACACAAGGCAAAGTAAAATTCTCGCATCTATATTGGTTGAGCAGAAAACCGGCATTTTGGCTGTATTGTCCACCCCCCCTAATAGAGCTACCAATACAGAGAACAAAAAACAAAAAATTAGAGCATAAAATGTTTCACGTGAAACATTTTTGCTCCGAACTGTGGACACCTGTTTAAACCAGCGCACTATAAAGAAAAGATGAGGGGGCGTATCGCCTCCCCATCGGTTAGGACTAACGCTTATCATAAACCATTGCATGACTAATCATCTGGCAACACTCTGGACAAGGAGTCGGTGAATTACCGACTCCTTATAGAATAGAGCAGCATAAGAATAGCAAATAAAAACAGAGGCATAACCATCCATCTGGTTATACCTCTGCTTTTATCGTTTCCGTTCCTCAGCAGCTAATACGCCTGAGAATAAGAACGCTATTCAATTTAGTTGAATTTTCTGCGTGTAATAATCAATCCTACTACGGCTGCTGCCATCAAGCCTGCGAAGGCCACCATCGGAGCAGTATCTCCGGTTTTCGGCGCGTCACCCAATGGAACTTCCGGTTCCTCAATTTCTACAACCGGTTCGCCAGGTACATCCACCAATGGCACATCCGGAGCTTCAATGACAACTGGCGGGATATCCGGTTCTGTCAGCGGCACATCAGGATCTGGAATTTCAGTAGATGGATCATCAGAGTAGGGGCCATCATAGGAATCACTGCCACCGTCGCTTGGTGGATTACCCGGTGTTGTTTCTTTTACTGTATATGCTACAGTTGGTTTTGCAAATTCTTCTGCAGGCAGTGAATTTCCATTGGAATCTACTGGATACAGCGTTGCACTATTATTGGTGTACAATTCAGTATAAGTACCTGCTGTACTTGTCGGATCTGTCAGTTTTACACTATAGGTCAACTGCACCGGTTCATTTACTTTCACAGGCACATTGATTTCCCATACAAAGTGTTCATCGGCTTCTTCACTAATTCCCTTTGGATAATAATGCAGCACATAGGGATAGGTCTTGCCATCTTTACTATCTGTTTTACCGCCAAAACCATACACTGTTTCATTACTATTGGTGGAAAGTTGAACAGCATCTAAGTTTGTGCCATCTACAGTCAGATTTAGTTTGGCAATATCGTTTACAAAATCGAAGTGATAGCCCATACCATTGTTGTACGTGTCATCATAGCCAATCACGTCAACAACTTTACTGCCTGCATCTACCAAATAAATTAACTCGTCTTTTACAGCAGAGAAAATCTGTGTTTCATTCATATCTGCATTGTCATACCGAGTCACAACTTTATTTTCTGCCAGCCAAGATTTAAAGCTTTCTGTATACGTCGCATAATTCGTTCCTGTATGATACGGGTAAGATACCAAAATTACATTTGCTTCGTCAGCTGCTTTTACAATAGAAGTCGCTGCATAATAAGTTGCAACTTCGTAAGTTGTATAATAATCAGAATCTGTCGCAACAATATTCCAGCTTGCTACTTTTGGATCATCTGCAGTCGCCGCATCTTTTTCTGCTTCGCTCATACCATAAGCGTCAATAGCAACTCCAGATTGTCCTGCTGTCCAAACTTCCGAGAATGTACGCAATGCTACTCCTTCTATATTATAGCGTTTAATAAAATCCTCGTTACTATTCCAGAATATTTTTTTATCTGGTAAATAGGTCTGGGACATAGCTTGACCGTTTTCATACCACATACGAGCAGCGCCATCAGATAGAATAATCATATATTTATCTGCGCTATCAACTGTTTTATCATTATTTAAATGTGCGCGGGCCGCTTCTACACCAGCCTGCAGGTTACTGCCAGAACGACCATCCATTTTATCATAAGACGGGTCTGTCAATTTGGCTTTCAATTCTTGAAGCGTTCCCGTATCAGAAATGTCTAATAATCCTGTATCCTCTAAAATTGATTGACTGCCGCCAAATATGGTCAGACTAGCTTTTACATTTAAATTTTCTATCTTTGACAATTCATCTAATAAATTAGCTGCCTGAGCCGCTAAATCTTCTTCATCAGCGCTGGTAGAGCCATCTAAAACAAACGCTACATCCAGATTACCTTTATAGCTTGCTGATGGTAACGATAATGTTACTTTCGATTCGAAATTTTCATCCAAAGCTGTTGCCGTTTTCGATTTAGATTTTTCCCAATCTACAGGATTAACTTCTCCTGCTTCATAGTTTTTCCCATGGGCCGCTTTTAATGCCTTTTTCGTTGCAATCGTTCCCATAGCAACCTTGATTATATGATTATTTTGTTCATCATGAGCTTCCCAACGATTGTCTGCGCTATCATCATACCAACCGTCAATATCATCGGTACAATCAGGTTCACCATCTAATGCCCAACCTTCACCGGTAGCACCAAAGGTAATCATTGCGCCATCTTCATTGTAAATATCATCGGCAGCACTGTTCGCATGATTATTGTAAAGCTGTACGCCATCAGCAAGGGTGACTTTGTTGGCATTATATATACCGCCACCTACTGCCACACGACGATCCGTTTCTACCTCTGCTGCATCTAAAGCAACATTGTTTTTAATAACCGTCGTATCGCCTATATACATTGTACCAAAATTAGAAATACCACGCACATAGTTATCACTAATATCTACAATCGCACCGTCTTCAAAATTGACAATATCATTTCGATAAATCAGAATTTCTTCATATTTTGGATACCAACCATAGACACCGATTGAAATGGCAGATTTTTGAGCATAGTACATTTCTTCAGAATCTGTAGCATACCAATCTCTGCCGTTTTCACGAACAATCAAAGTTCCGCCTTCTTCAACTGTAACATCAGTTTGTCCATTTCCTTGTGTCATTAATGCACGACTTTTATTTTCATTCATTGTTAATGTTGTACCTGCACTAACTAATAATGTATTATAACTATACATATTATAGCCTGTTCCATTTTTGCTGATGTCCGCCGTAGCGCCACTTGTTAAAATCAAGTCACATTTTACAAGCCCTTGTCTTTCACAATCTGTAACAGAGAATCTAGAATCATCAACATTGATTTTAAAACCTGTAATGCCATTTGGTTCAATTGCATTCTCTATATAGAAGTTAGAATTATTTTTCACATTTAATGTCGCATATGCCTCAGCCATCATAGACGTATACTGCATTTCTGTAAGTTTCATTACCGCATTATCAACATTTATTATCGCATTTGGACTTGTGTAAATACCATGACCTTTGAAAGATGCTATTGTTCCATTTATAAAATTCATAATACCAGAGCCATTCATCACAACACTCCAAGTATTATTTCCGTTTTGATATTCATTGTAGAAATTTACAATACAATTGTCAAATGTAACAATATCATTTATGTTCAACCTACCTTGGCTATCTCCATCACTCGTAGCAGTTTGAGTTGGAACTTCAATAGTATTTCCATTACCAATAATAGTTATCGGCTTTGCAATAGTACCTACATCAAGTATTGCATTGTCCAGTAGCTCAATTGTATCACCGTCTGCCGCTGCTGCAATAGCTTCGTCCAATGTGGCATACTGTATGTTACCGATTTGTGCAACATTTTCACTTTCAGGTTCTTCTGCTTTTACAACATCACAGCTTGCAACTGCTAATGCTGTTCCATTTTCTGTTTCAAATGTTGCTGTAATATCACTCATATCACCAGTTACAATAATGTCCTGACTACTAATATAAGCGCCATCCGTATACGTTGCTTCTTGCTTGTCAATATCACCAACATTCCAACTCACATATACAGTAGTAGCCTGCGCTTCAGTCACCCATTTTGCTATAACAGCTTGTGCTTCTTCTGCCGGTGATAATGATTCTAATGCTTCATCATCATTACTGCCATACAGCATTGCAGCAACGCCTGTTGCATCTGCGCTATCATCTTCCCCTTCTGCAAATACTGTCATTGGCATAATGGTCAGCATCATGGCAATGACCAGCAAGAAGGCGATATTCTTTCTCCATGCTTTCTTTCTCAATTTTCTTCTCC
>CABUKW010000003.1 GCA_902492275.1 uncultured Peptococcaceae bacterium | reverse complement strand
TGTTAAGCCATAGGGGAAACATTTTTCATAAAAACAGATAGAAGATCCTTCGCTGACACTCAGGATGACAGAACTGGCCTAACGGCCAGCGGCATTCGCGCAAAAAACCGCGCTTCAAAACGCGCTAGTGGCGGCGTACCCTACAACGTATCTATCGGACAGGATACAGAAAAAGCAAGGCACTTTTTAACCTTCTATGGGTTTAAAACTCCCCGCTACCACTGCCCTAAATTACTGGCCTGTGGGCAGCATCCCCTACAACCTGTCTGCCACGCAGAATACAGAAGGGACAGGACACTCTTTTCCCTTTTATGGTTTCGGAATCCCCGCTACCTTTGCCCAAATTCCGACTTAAGACGCACAGCATCGCAGACTGTGCAAAGCATGACGGACAGCGTAGCTAGTCCGGCAAAGCTGCACAGTTCAGAGGATGTGCGGATTACGGAGGGATAGGGCAAAGTGTAGCAAAAAAATCCAAAGGGTAGCAAATAAATCGAAGTGGTAGCAAATAGAAAAGAACTGATATGCAGCAAAAAATCAATTAGGAAACGAAAAAATCCGCATAGATTTTTTCCACTAGGACAAACTAAAAGGAAAACAAACTCTTATCACACAAACGAAGGAGCGGGAAGGATGGAGCTTACCTTTTGCGGAGCGGCCAGGGCGGTGACTGGCAGTTGTATGCACATACGGCACGAAGGATATCAGTTATTGATTGATTGTGGGTTACAGCAGGGACAGGATGTGATTGACAACAGCAGCTTTCTGTTTCAGCCGCAGCAGTTGGACGCGGTGCTGCTGACCCATTGTCATCTCGACCATTGCGGGCGGCTGCCTCTTTTGGTAAAACGGGGGTTTGAAGGCCCCATCTTTATGACCGAGCCTACCGCTTATTTGTTGGACATAATGCTGCGGGAAAGCGCCGATTTGCAAGGGCAGGAACTGCGCTGGCGCAATGAGAAAAACCGTCGGGCCGGCAAGCCGCTGCAGGAGCCTCTCTTTACGCTGCAGGATGTGGAAAAAACGCTGCGGCAAATCAAAATCTGCCATTACCAGCAACAGCGGCCTTTAACAAAGGATTTGCAATTTTGCTTTTATGATGCCGGCCATATATTAGGCTCGGCCATGATCACGCTGGACTATACGTCGCACGGCCAAAGGCGGCGGCTTTTGTGCAGCGGCGATTTGGGAAACCGGGCGTTGCCTTTTGTGGAGGATCCGCAGCAGGTAACGGCGGCGGATTATGTGGTGATGGAATGTACCCACGGAGACCATTGTTATTGGCAGCAACAGGGTTATAAGCAGGCGCTGGCGCAGGTGCTGGAAGCTACCTTTCAAAAGCAGGGCACTGTGCTGATTCCCGCCGCTGCCGTTGGCCGCACCCAGGAGATTTTATATTATTTACAGCAAATCAAACAGGAGGGGCTGGTGTCAGCGCTGCCGGACTTTCCTGTGTATGTGGACAACCCTCTGGCGGAGGAAACCTGCGCTGTTTACAGCGGCGATTATTTGAACGGCTATTTGGATGAGGAAGCCCTGATTTTGAAGAAGCGCTGCGGCGCTTTGCTGGATTTTCCCCAGCTGCATCTATGCGTTACCAGTGAACAATCCCGGTTGCTGAATCAGGACCACTCGCCCAAGGTCATCATTGCCGCTGGCAGCGCCTGCGACGGCGGACGCATTCGCCATCATTTCAAGCATCATTTATGGCGGCCCCAATGTACGGTGGCGCTGCTGGGAAATCCACGCCGCGGCACCTTAGCCCGCACGTTGCTGGACGGCGCTGCCAGCGTTACGCTATTTGGCGATGAGGTTGCGGTGCAGGCTCGCGTGGTGTCTTTGCCGACCCGCCCCATCCATGCCGACCAGCCTGCGCTGCTGCAATGGCTGCAGAAGCTGCAGCCCGCTCCCGAAAAGATTTTTCTGAATCATGGCGACGCGCAAACGGCACTGTTTTTGGCCGACATGCTACAGGGCGGTTCCTATGCAGTCTATGCACCCCGCTATGGCGATAGGTTTCTTCTGCCGTGACTGCCGCCGGACAAGCAAAAAGGCTGCTGCATGAAATATGTTTCATACAACAGCCTGCTAGCCTGCTTTTAGTTTTCCTGCGTTTTTTCGCGGCACACATAAATATTTTTTAAAGCCTGTAACAGCAAGGCATGAAATTGCTCGCTTTCTTCCGGCGACATGCCCTGCACAACCTTTTGTTCCATCTTGGCCAGATTTTGCTTTACCTCACTGCTGATTTCCATCGCCTTGTCGGTAAGCGTGATATATTTGGCGCGGCCGTCCTCTTGGCTCACCTGCCGACGAATAAAGCCTTTAGCTTCCATCCGTTTCATTAAACCTGTTACAGTGGGGTTGCTCAGATGATAATAGCTTTCTAATTCACGCTGATTGACTTTGTGGTCTACATTAGATAGATAAATCAAAATGCTGGCCTGGGCGGCAGTCAATCCATATTGAGCGGCCTCGCGCTGCAAATTATTTTCAAAAGCAATCGAAAGTTGTTTAAATAATAAACTATATGGACATTTTTCTCCCATCGTTTCCATCACCATCTACCAGAAAAATCTTTGAGCTTATTATGATTTGGCAGCGCCTGCATTGCGGGCTGCGCGACTGTAATTGATTTCGTTGTTCAGCGCATATTCCAGCACTTCTTTTTCTTCATCACTGAGCGGATGTTTGCTTTCCCCGTTCAAAATCCGCTTGCAATAACAGCGGGCGTCATCTCTGTTGTGGATATTGGTGAAGATATAGCCGTTGCCCAAATCATCTAGGACGGCCATGGAAAAGCTCAGTTCTCCATAGGTAAAGTCAAAGGCATTGTAATGCATAATGGCCACGTGGTTCAGATTGGCCTGCTGCCGCTTGCGCAGTTCTTTTACATCCTGCTCTAGCTGCTGGGCTGCTTGCTGCGTCAGCGCGTTGCTGGCCACCAAATTTTCTACAATTTCACTCAGGTTTTCACCGTTGACGCCTACGGTCAGCGCTGTATATTTCTTCTTTAAAGTTTTTATTTCTCGCTGCAGCTGCACCAATCTGATTAAAAAAATCAGGGCAATCAAGGCCATGGCTGCTGTAAAAATAATGGCATATTGATTCAGCATAGTCAAAATCTCTATCAATTGGTTTCCCTCCTGCTCTTTCAACCTAAATACCGTTACAAAATTCATTTGTTATAAAAATGATTGCAAACTATTTTTTATATTATAATGCAAAAATCCTTTTAGAGCAAATTACTTTTGATAAAATTATTTTTCTGCAAGTAAATCTTAATAAAATCCTTACATTTTCCTATCTGAAATATGCTATACTGTAACAAATGCTTTATAAATGAGAAATAAAGAAAGTGAGGAATCTCAATGAAACATAAAAAACTGCTCACACTGCTTTATATCGGTCTGCTGTTGCTGGGCGCTGCGCCTGCATGGGCAAACACCGCTGCCGACGAGGTTGGCGCGGCTACAACGTTATATCAAATTTATCTGCATGATGGGGCAACGGGAGAAATTCGGCTGAATACCAACGTAGCCGGAGAAAGCCCCGCTGCTGAAAATTATATGAATGAAGTATTGGATTTGGCTACGCGTCTGCTGCCGTTTAGTCTGGACGCCAATCTGCAATATTATTCCAATGTAAATCCTACTACCTTTTTTGTGACCTTTCGCGGCAGAGACTATAATGATTTAAACCAGTATGTGCAAAACAAGGCTAAGGAAATCGTAGCCGACGCTGCCATCTACAGCACCGACTACGAAAAGCTGCGTTATATCAATAATTATCTTGTAGATAATTGCGAATATGTATCGGCGGCAGTATCCGACCCCGACCGTTATTACAAAGCGTTCACTGCTTTTGGCTGCTTAATCGAAGGGCAGGCTGTCTGCGAGGGCTATGCCAACAGTGTGCAACTATTGTGTGAAATGCTGGAGATTCCCTGCATAAAGGTGACGGGCACCGCCTACGGCGGCAATCATATCTGGAACGCCGTTTATCTGGACGAAAAATGGTGGATGCTGGACGTTACCTTCAATGATCCTATCGGCAAACAGGATAACAGCGACCGCTGGTCTTACTTTTTATTAGATTTGGATACGTTCCAGCAGAAGGGGACTCATAGCTACGATCAAGCCGCTTATGAAACCAGCAAAGAAATTTACACCGGCCGCACAATTGGTCAGAAAAGCACCAGCGTGCCCTTTGCCGGCTTATCGTTGCAGAACGCCGTCACCGGCGATATGGTAGACGATCGCTATCTGAAGGATATTTTGGGCGAACCGGAGGAAGAAGATACCGATACGACAACCACTTCTAATCATGTGTCGGTATCCAGCGAATCTACACAGAAAAAAGCGGAGGCTTTGCAGGCGCTGGGTCTTTTTGCGGGCGATGAAGGCGGCTTCCGGTTAGAGGACAGCATGACCCGAGTGGAAATGGGCGTGATGGTAATGCGTATGAATGACGGTATCGCCGCTTTACGGGAAAACGGCCAGTATTACGCCGACATTTGTCCCTTTACCGATGTGCCAGAATGGGCTCGTTCCTCCATCGGCTTTTTATATGAAAAGAAGCTGGCAGCCGGACAGAGTGCGACTACCTTCGGCACAGGAGCTGTATCCAAACGGGATTATGCCGTTATGATGCTCCGCGTTCTGGGCATTGAACACAGTTATCAGGACGCTTTGGCCATCGCCGTACCCCACGGCATTTTGACAGACGAACAAGCCTCTGGTAGCACCGCTGCCACCCGCGGCGATATTGTGGACATGACCTATGCTACGCTGCAGTTGATAGACGAGCAGCAAAAGCAGACTGGTGAACAATTGCAGCAGGCCGCATAAGGCGTTTCTTTAAACCATGCTTTTATTAATTTCCTTGTATGTACAAAACAGCCGTATCTGCTTCGGGAGGCAGATACGGCTGTTCTTTATTTTCCGCTGTATTTTTTGCAGCTAGTCACCACAACGCCGGTCAACACCAACAGCGCCAAGACGTTAGGAATTACCATCATGCCGTTGAAGAAGTCGGACAATTCCCAGACTAGGTTCACTTTTAGAGTAGAACCGATAATAATGCAGACTATCACAATGCACGAGTACACCTTTACGGCAAAATCGCCGAATAAATATTTTACGTTGACTGCTCCAAAGAAGTGCCAGCCCAAAATGGTGGAAAAAGCAAAAAACAGCAAGCAAATCGCTACGAAAATATCGCCGAAACTGCCGTACACTGTTGAAAAGGCCGCCTGGGTCAGCGCGATTCCGCCTTTTCCTGTTGCCAATGCATCGGTGGACAGCACTGCAAAGACAGTCATGTTTAAAACGATAAAGGTATCTATAAAAACGCTAACCATAGCGGTTAGGCCTTGCTCGTGGGGATTCTTGGCCGCCGCTCGGGCATGGGCATGAGGCGTAGAGCCCATCCCTGCTTCGTTGGAGAACAGCCCACGCGCCACCCCGTAACGAATAGCCTGCTGTACTGTAATCCCCAAGGCGCCGCCGCCCATAGCGCTGGGATTAAAGGCGCATACAATAATGGTTTCCAACACGCGCGGCAAGTGGGCGATGTTCAGAATAATCAGCACCAAACCGCCAATCACATACATGGCTGCCATGAGCGGCACCACTTTTTCTACAAAAGCGCCCAGCCGCTTTGTACCGCCGATGAAAATAAAGGCAGCAAAGACAGCCAGCAAAATCCCAAGGGTGATGGGAGGAACGTTGATATTTCTGCTGGAAAACACTTCTGTAAAAGCGCTGCCAATGGAGTTGGACTGCACCATATTGCCCATAAATCCTAACGCCAAAATGATAAATAGGGCAAACGCCGCCGCCAAGATTTTGCCAAAGGTCCCCTTAAACGCCTGGCGGATATAATAAACCGGCCCACCGGTTACTTCGCCGTCAGGCAGCGTAGTTTTATAGGTTTGCGCCAGTGTGGCTTCGGCGTAAATAGTAGCCATGCCGAAAAAAGCGCTGACCCACATCCAAAAAATAGCGCCGGGACCGCCGGAAACCAACGCAGTGGCTGCGCCGGTCAAATTACCGGTTCCCACCTGCGCGGCGATAGCCGTGGCCAAAGACTGAAAGGGCGTCATCTCCCCGGCCTTTCGCTCACCGCCCCGAAACCTTATGTGTCCAAATACCAATTTGCAGGCTTCTCCAAATTTTCTGACTTGAATAAACCGCAGACGAACGGTGTACCAGATACCTGTGCCGCACAACAATAGCAGCAGCACTGGCCCCCAAAGTACACTGTTGGCGCTTTGCACCAATTCTAACATGTTTTCATTCTCCTCTCCGTCTGCTTCATAAAAACAGACACAAAAAAATAAAGAGCTGATTATAAAATCAGCTCTCCGAAGAGTAGAACATCGCATCCGGCATTTCTGCCGCCCGAATTTTCTATGCCCTGTCCTTTTGCCTGAGAGATTCACAAGTGCCTGCGCACTTATGGTACACCTTCGGCGCTCTTAAGATAGAGACTCTCCAGAGATAGTTGCCGACAAACGCATACTTCTTACGTATCAGCAACATGGTATACAGTAGCACAGAATAATACAAAATGCAACATATTTTTCCGCTATTTTTTTAATGGATTAAAGCACATATTCAAAAAACAGATGCCCCTCATGGGGAATCAAGCCGCCGATGGCCATAGAAGCAGTGCCGGTCAGTTTGAAGCCGATTTTCGTATACAACGATTTGGCAGGAATATTTTGCGCGCCGGTATCCAGACGCACTGCTTTGCAGCCGCGCTTCCGGGCTTCTTCAATAATAAATTCTACCATGCGCCGTCCCATGCCTTGATGGGCTTTCGATGGCCGTACGCATAATAAATGAATCACCATGACTTCTTCCGGTTTGGCGTCGCAGCCCCAATGCACCGTTTCATATTCAGGCGGCTGCGTTTGATTGACCGTAACGCTGGCGGCGATTTGTCCATCTTCCTCCAGCACATACAACCCATCTTCCTCTAAACTCTTTTTCGCTGAGTTTCTGGTAGGATACACGCCCAATTCCCACACCGTATAGGCGCCATGCTCTTTTTCATAGTATAATAATTCCTCGTAACCGTCATTGACGCCGTCCAAATCAGCCTCTGTCGCTTTGCGAATCATAAAAATTCCTCCTGACTATTTAAAATCTACAAAACCTTCAATGAGCTTGTAATTACCATACCCGATTTTTCAAGTTTTGCATAGAGAGAAAAAAGGTTCTGCAATTTCTTGAGCAACATTTCCGTTTACCCGCCCTTCCTTTCTGTCCAATATGCGGTCTATGAAATATACTGCTTCATATATTCCATAAAGGCCCTTGCTGTCAAACTTTCTGCCGTTTTCGGACTTTTCACAAGCTGGATTTCCTGCACCACATCATCCAGCAATTCTATCATGGCACAGTAATCGGTCCGAACTTCTTTGGGATAGGCAGCGCCAAGATAGATTGCTTCATCGTCATCCTGCAAAATCTTATGAAACAGGCTGGCATCATTGGTACTGTATTTGACAACGGGCTGCCGGCCACAAAGAAGATCATAAATTTTATAGGTTCTGACTTCATCATCTTCATTGGGTGCATATATAATCACAGGGATATCCTGTACATGATGCAAAGAAACCTTTTTATACTGCAGGCAAAGCGGATTGCTCTTTCCGCAATAGATTGCCATTTTATTTTTTTGAATAAATTCTGTTTCTACTGTATCTGGTATTTCTAATACGGCGTTTCCTTTTACTATCACACGGAATAAAATGCCCACTGTATTGTCATATCGCGCTACCGTGTCCAGCAATTCCACATCGGTACACATGCGGTAATTGATAGAGACACCGGGATATTGATTGGCAAAAGCTGCTACAAGCTCGCCCATCATAGGCCAGGTATTGATAGAAGCGCAGATGTTTAACGGACCATGCAGTGTGTTGTTATCTAAATCATCAGGCAGGCGATGCATAGCCTGATATAAATCCAGCAAGGCCTTGGCCATGGTTAGAAATTCTTCTCCATCTTTCGTTAAGCGCAAACCCAGATTGGTTCTTTCAAAAATGTAAACGCCAAACTCCTCTTCTATGGCGGTAACAATACGCCCTAATTGCTGCGCACTGATATGCAGCTGCTTTTCTGCTTTTTTAAATGACTTACACCGATTGATTTCCCTTAAATATTCAAAATATCTAATATCCATATGACCGCTCCGCACAAAACGATACTTTCCTAAAAATCTTTTCAATCTGCCTTACAATACGAAATATATTGTTCCCATTATATCCTGTGAAGCGTCCTTCGTCAATTTCAAGTATAAAAAAGAACTGCCGCAATGACGCGACAGTTCTTTTTAGGAGGAAATTCTATTAAGAATTTATCAGCAAATTAATCTTTGCATTCCAGATTATACTTTTTACGCGGTGTATAATGAGTATGCAGCAATTCATGGGATTTATGTCCTAATGGTTCGCCCAGGAAGTTTTCGTAAGCTGCAACGATAAATGGGTTTTCATGCGATTTCCGAATGGTCAGATTTTCATCATCATTGTACAACCCTTTTGCACGCAATACACGATAATCTTCTGGCAGTTTGGTTCTGGTTAAAGCGTCAACGATTGGTGTACCGCCGCCGCCTACGCAGCCGTTTGGACAAGCCATGATTTCGATGAAGGTGTAGTCAGCCGTTCCAGCTTTCACCTGTTCCATAATATCTTTTGCACGAGCCAGTGTATTTACAATAGCTACTTTTACCGGCGTGCCATCCAAATCGATGGTAGCTTCTTTGATTTCGCCCATTGTGCCACGAACTTCTTCCAATTCCAGACGCGGCAGAGTTTTGCCGGTTACTACTTCATATACGGTACGCAGAGCAGCTTCCATAACGCCGCCGGTTGTACCGAAAATTGTGCCTGCACCGGTACCTACGCCCATTGGTGCGTCGCATTCTTCGTCTGGCAGATTTGCGAAATCAATACCAGCCTGTTTAATCATACGCGCTACTTCACGAACTGTGATAACGGCATCGACATCTCTGTAGCCACTGTCGCACATTTCAGGACGGGCAGCTTCAAATTTTTTGGCGGTACATGGCATTACAGAAACACTGTAAATGCTGGCTGGGTCAATACCATCTGTCTGTGGATAATAGGTTTTTACCATTGCACCGAACATAGCCTGTGGAGACTTAGCGGTGGACAGATGATCTAACTGGTCTGGATAATGGTTTTCACAATATTTTACCCAGCCTGGCGAACAGGAGGTAATCATTGGCAAGGTACCGCCATTTTGCAGACGGTCTAACAATTCGTTACCTTCTTCCATGATTGTCAAGTCAGCAGACCAGTTGGTATCAAATACTTTGTTGAAGCCCATTCTTCTCAGGGCAGCAACCAATTTGCCGGTGGAGATGGTGCCGTAAGGCAGGCCAAATTCTTCACTGATAGCGATACGAACTGCTGGAGAGAACTGGACAATAACGTGTTTGTTTTCGTCAGCCAAAGCATCCCATACTTTCTGGGTATCGTCTTTTTCTGCTAATGCGCCGGTTGGACATACGTTGATACACTGACCGCACAGTGTGCAATTGATTTCATCCAGCGCATGACCGAATGCAGGGCCAACGATGCTGTTGAAGCCACGGCCAATGCCGCCTAAAATATTCACGCCCTGTACTTTTTTACATACTGCTTCACAACGACGGCAGTATACGCATTTATTTGGATCACGAACAATTGCTACACTGCGGTCATCAACCGGGAATGTACTCTGTTCGCCTGTGAAACGGATTTTGCGGATACCCATCTGGTGGGCTAACTGCTGCAATTCGCAGTTGCCACTGCGCACGCAATTCAGGCAGTCAGCTGGATGGTTGGATAACAACAATTCCACAACGCCTTTTCTTGCTTCACGAACTTTTGCAGTATTGGTGTACACTTCCAGACCTTCGCGAACTGGGTATACGCAGGAAGGCTGCAGTGCTTTGGCACCTTTTACTTCAACCAGACATACACGGCATGCGCCTAGTTGGTTTACATCTTTTAAATAACATAATGTTGGAATATTAATGCCTGCTTTCTGTGCAGCCTGCAATACGGTAGAACCCGCTTCAACCTGCACGGAAACGCCATCGATCATAACATTTACCATTTCCACAAAAATCACCCCTTCTATTACGCTCTGGAGATTGCGCCGAATCTACATTTTTCAATACAGGTACCGCACTTGATACATTTTTCTTGATCAATGCTGTGCGGTTCTCTTACGCTGCCGTTAATTGCTTCCACTGGGCAGTTACGGGCGCAAGCAGTACATCCTTTACATTTTTCTGGATCAATCTGATAACGCAACAACTTCTTACATACATGTGCTGGACAAGTTTTGTCAACAATATGCGCTTCATATTCATCCCGGAAGAATTTCAGCGTAGCCAGAATCGGGTTTGGAGCTGTCTGACCCAATGCGCACAATGCAGAACTACTGATCGTGCGTGCCAAAGTTTCCAGATTATCAATATCTTCCATGGTACCTTCGCCACGGGTGATTTTATCTAAAATTTCCAGCATTCTCTTGGTACCGATACGGCAAGGTGGACATTTCCCGCAGGATTCATCCTGAGTAAATTCCAGATAGAATTTTGCGATATCTACCATACAAGTGGTTTCATCTAAAACAATCAAACCACCGGAACCCATCATGGAACCAGCCGCCACTAAGGTATCAAAGTCAATTTCAGTATCCAATGCACTTGCTGGCAGACAACCGCCAGAAGGGCCACCGGTCTGAGCGGCTTTAAAGGCTTTACCATTTGGAATACCGCCGCCGATATCATAAATCATTTCTCTTAAAGTCGTACCCATTGGTACTTCAACCAGACCGATATTATTTACTTTACCAGCCATTGCGAATACTTTGGTACCTTTGGAACCAGCGGTACCGATGGAGGCAAACCAGTCTCCGCCTTTGGTAAAGATAACCGGAATATTGGCCAGGGTCTCTACGTTGTTTACGAAAGTTGGTACGCCCCACAGACCTTTTTCAGCCGGGAATGGAGGTCTTGGTCTTGGTTCGCCGCGTTTCCCTTCTACAGAGGTCAGCAGTGCTGTTTCTTCCCCACAAACAAATGCGCCTGCGCCTAAACGGATGTCAACATCAAAGTCAAAGCCGCTACCCATGATATTCTGGCCTAACAAACCAGCTTCACGAGCCTGTGCAATGGCAATTTCCAAACGATGTACGGCAATCGGATATTCGGCACGTACATAGATAAAACCATGATGTGCGCCAATTGCATAACCGCCAATGGCCATAGCTTCCAAAATGCTGTGTGGATCGCCTTCCAGAACGGAACGGTCCATAAATGCACCTGGATCACCTTCATCGGCATTTACAACTACATATTTTTCAGGGGATTGATATCCTGCTGCAAATTTCCACTTCTTGCCGGTTGGGAAACCAGCGCCACCACGGCCACGAATACCGGATTTTTCTACTTCTGCAATCACTTCAGCCGGTGTCATAGTGGTTAACGCGTTTCCTAAGCCCTGATATGCGTTATGGGCAATTGCTTCATTGATATTTTCCGGATCAATAGTACCGCAATTACGCAAAGCAACACGGTGCTGTTTCTGGAAGAATGGGATATGGCTCATATCCGTAGCTTTTTTGTTTTGACCAGGAATATCATATAACAGACGATCTACCAACTGACCACCTTTTAAGTGGGTTTCAATAATTTCTGGCACATCTTCTACTTTTACATGATGATAGAAAGTACCTTCCGGATAAATTACCATGATTGGTCCTAAGCTACAGAAACCAAAGCAACCGGTTCTTACTACATCAATTTCTGTGTCTAAACCAGCTTCCACCAACTGTTTTTCCAAAGCTTCTCTTACTTCGTTACTGTTGGAGGAGCTGCAACCAGTACCAGCGCAAATCAAAACATGATGCTTTGCCAGATTGGCAGGGTTTGGCGCCTGACCATCACGTACAACAATTTTTGCACGTTCGGCTTCCTGTAAAGCTTTTAATTCTTCAAAACTTGTAATTTTATTCATTCTTCCACACCTCCTAGTTCTGTTCTTCTGCTGCTTTGATTTCAGCAATTAAGCTTGGGATATCTTCTGGAACCAGATGTCCATGCACTTTATCGTTAATTGTCAAAACAGGAGCCAAACCGCAGGCCCCTACGCAGCGACAGCACTCGATGCTGAACAAACCGTCTTCCGTTGTTTCACCAACGCCAATACCCAGTTCTTCCTGCAGTTTTTCCAACAGCTTGCCGGAACCTTTTACATAACAAGCTGTTCCAAGACAGACATTGAATGTATATTTCCCTTTTTTGTTCATTGTGAATAATGCGTAGAAAGTTACTACCCCATAAATTTCACTCAAAGGAATATCCATTTTTTCTGCAATATAAGCCTGGACTTCTTCAGGCAAGTAGCCGAAAATCCCCTGTGCTTTATGCAGTACGCTGATTAAGCTGCCTCTTTGGTCTTTATGCTGCTCAATCACTTTGTCAAGCTGTGCAAATAATGCTTCATTGTGTCCGCCACATGTACAAGCCATATTCTTGTCCTCCCTTAAATTAAAATATTTAAAACTAACAATAGTCGATTATATTCTGAACTTCTAAACCAGCTACAAACTTCGTGAGCTTGTGAAATTCTTAAATATCTGCAAAATGTCAGAACATAAGCAAACTATTTATAAAGCCTCATATATCTATTAAAACGCATTTTTACCCAAAATGAAAGCGTTTTATATGCATTTTACAATAAATCTTATCAATAATTGTTGTCGAAATTTTCGTACATTTTTTCACTTAAACGTATTTTTACCCAAAAATGCGCGTTTGCAGCGTCCATCTGCCATCGACATATATCCATCACCGGTATACGAATTATTATCATAAATACTATGAAACTATGTTTATGTTAGTCTGTACGTTTTATTATAACCTTTCCCTTGCACCACAAAAACATTTATTTTTTGGCAATGTGCGCAGTATTTTGCATACAGTGGAGAGATTTTTAAACCGTCAAACTTTTGGCCCGCTATTTTTGCTGAGCACCGCCCCCCAAAATTGATATGTCCATTAATGAATGATGATAGCCAAGAATAAATTTATGAACACATCATTCCCGCCAATGTTTTCCCAGTCCAAACGCCGCCTAAACACAGCAGCACACTGCCGCAAGCATAGCTGCCTGCCAAGAAAAAATGCCGCTGTTCCAATAGCTGTAATGTCTCCAGTGAAAACGTTGAAAAAGTGGTAAAACCGCCGCAGAAGCCTGTTTTAAAGAAAAGCTGCTGTTGTTCCGACAGTACACCAAGCGGTATAATTCCTGCAAGAAAACCGATACAAAATGCTCCAGTGAAATTAATGAGCATGGTGCCGAAAGGAAACTCCAGAAAATAATATCCTGAAACGAAGCTCAGTAAATATCTACCGATTGCACCAATAAAACCACCAATACCAACTGCCAGACAATTCATTCACGGAAATCCTTTCTGTTTTATATTAATGCTTTGTTTATGTTTCTATTATACTACAGTTATTCCAAATAAAAAACATGAAACTTTTCCTAATATTATATAAAAAAATGATGACTGACACTAGAAATTCCGATAACTAAAATTTAAAAAATAAAAAATATTTTTTCATGTAAACAAAAATTCAAAACATGACTCTAAAATAAACTGAGCAGATGTAAAAACAAACTGGCTTCATAAATTTGCTGAGGCTGGTTCAAAAGGCAACGCAAGAAAAATTTATGCCCATCAAAAAATAATGCCGTCAAAAAAGCCAGCAAAAAGAGGAAGGTAAATGGGATTGCATAAATATTTTTATTGAAAAAATGTTCATAAAGACTTGACAGAAAGAGTTGCAGGATTATCACATGATTGTTTTCTGTACAAACTGCACACCATTGACTAAAAAGAGGAACCATTGTTGACAACGAAACACGCTGTATCTACAATGGCTCCCAGATAAATACTTTGAAACAAGGACCAAAGCGGTCTTACCAATTCAGTTCTGTACCGCAGTACACAATCTTGTCGATTTCTGACAAATCCAAAGGAAACGGAAAGTCATATTGATATTGCATTCCCAATCCGCCGCTGCCGCCGCTGTTACTGTTCAAGGTCAGTTGGGTCCCATCTTTTAAGTATACGTATACAGCCTCTTTACTTAACCGCAGATACACGGCTGCACTTAACTTTGTCTCCTGGAAAACAATACTCAACGGCGACACCTCTATTTTTTGCAGCAAAAAACTTTCCTCTCGATAGTGCAGCCTTTTCCACTGCCACATGGTTACTGTGGTGTCCTGCCTTGGTAGCTCAAACCAAAATTCCCATGGACCTTCCGCCAATAATCGTTCTCCGGTTATCTCTAACGCCTCGTTCAGTTCATTCTCTAACAGCAGACCTAACTGTAAGGTAAGTTTTTGTCCCGCCAGCTTTTTACGCGCAGAAAAATCTAAAATGAAGCTTAACTTATTGTCATTGGGATTTTCA
The DNA here is from genome assembly GCA_902492275.1 of uncultured Peptococcaceae bacterium. Taxonomy (GTDB): domain Bacteria; phylum Bacillota; class Peptococcia; order Peptococcales; family Peptococcaceae; genus UBA7185. The sequence continues at coordinate 56,329 of CABUKW010000003.1, read as the reverse complement.
TCTGACAATGGATAAACGGTATAGCCATGACTGCTTCTGTGTTCCATTTGAATGTTTATATTTTTAAAGAATACGCAGTTTTCATCCAGTGTCACATCTTCAGGGCCTTCCACATCAATCAGAACCCAGGTATTGTATCGATCGCTGATGGCTTCCTGCACTGTTACGGTATATCCATCGGCTTTGGCATATTGCTGAATGGGTGTCCCCATCTCATCAAGCTGCGCAATTTGCGACTCACTGTCGGCATGCAGCACCTTCAATAGCCGGCTATCGGTAGACAAGGTGGCCATCGCAGCAGTGCCCAATGACACCAGCAGAGCGCAGATAGCCAGCAGTGCCAGAAAGCGTTCTGCCTTTCTTTTTTGGCGTTGTTTTTTAGGTTTTCCAGTCTGTTCTTTTTCTTGTGTGGTGTCTATCGGCGTGATTATAGCCGTTACGCTTCGATTTGCTTGACCCTGTAGACTGCTTATTTTGCGCAGAGCCAGCTTCTGAATTCGTTCTTGTGTTTCTCTATCCAAGTACGTAGTTTCAGCCATCTGCTCTAAAATTTCCGGCTCTACAGGCAAATCCATCAATTCTTCTATACGGCTCATCGAACTACCCCTTTCTCCAGCAATTGCCGCCGTAGCGATAACCGCCCGCGGTATAATTTATTTTCTACCTGCTTTACTGACAAATTGAGTTGAGCAGCAATCTCCTTAACAGACATTTCCAAAAAGTAACGATAGATAAAAATCTCCCGTTCCGGTGTTGGCAAAGCATCTATCACAGTGCGCAAAATCTCTTCGTTGCGTGTACGGGCTAACATGTCTTCCAAATTAAGCTCCAGCTTCAAATCTGTTTCTTCTAGCGGCAAAGCCTTTATTCCACGCTGTCTGCGGCGGTAATCCAACGCCGTATGCCGGGTAATTCCATACAGCCAGGAAGCCAACGACGTCCCCTGCGTCCCATCAAACCGCGCAGCGCTTTGCCACAATCGCACAAATACATCTGCTGTGCATTCTTCGACCTCTAAACGCCCATCGTCGCCCAATATTTTAAGCACAATCCAATGCACCGTTTTACCGTATCGGTTCATGGCTTTCGCCAAGCCTTGCTCTGGATTTTCCAACAGCAGCTGCAAAAGTTGCTGTTCCTCGCTCTGCATCAATCTCATTCCCCCCTTAAAACATCTTTCATTATATACATTCGTTATTTTTTAAAAAATCACTCAAAAAATTTGACAAAAAATTTTTCCTGTGGCATAGTACATCATAATACAAAACCACATTTCTGCAAACGGAGTTGATTTCATGGAACTCTCACATTGGATTCCCATTCTCGCGGTCGTCATTGTCGTTTTATTATTCACTGGCTGGCGCAGCAGCCGTCCGCTTCAAACAGCCGAAAAGAAAAAAAACGGAAAAGTGCTTTATCGCTCTCTATCTCCGGCAGATGGCTGGTCGCTGCTGCTGGGGAACCGCAAAGTAACTTTATTGGACGTGCGCACACCCGATGAATTTGCCTACAGTCATCTGCCTAACAGCATCAATCTGCCGTTAAACGATTTAGAAAAGAAAGCGGTCCAGACTTTAGGCAACCGCAACAAAACTATTTTAATTTATTGTCAAAGCGGCACTCGCAGCAAACAGGCTACAAAGCTGCTTTACGCCCATGGGTTTACCGATGTACACGATATCGGCGGTATGACCACTTTTTATAAGCGAAAACCGCAATAAAGAAGTATTTCTCCACACTTGTGCATAAATCTATGCAGAATGTGGATATTGGTGGATGATTTTTTCTTGCTGGAAAAATAAAAAGGAAGTCCGAAGACAGGCTTGTTTTCGGACTTCCTTTTCATTATTTTCCGCGAAAGGTATCATTTAGACTACTTACTTTTTTGAAATCATCGCTTCTATTTTCCTGACAACCAAACAAAAAACTCACAATTTTTTCACCGATATTCAGGGATTATCCACAGAGTTATCCACAGTCAGTGGATAACTCTGTGCTTATTCACTAATACCGCTCTCTTTAAACTTCCGGTTAAACCATTCCATCAACGGATGCAGCGGCTTTTTCAGCAACATTCCAATTGCCAGCCCCATAGCTCCAAAAATTAATAGATGCCAGAAATCGTACCACAGGCTTTCTGCCGCCGGTCCTGCGACAGCTTCCCGCATAGCGCCAATGGCATAAGTAAACGGCAGATACGGCTGAATAATCTGGTAAAACTCCGGCATCACTTCCACCGGGAACGTCCCGCCTGCACCAGCAATCTGGAATACCAACAAAATAACACAGGCCGCTTTGCCTACCACACCTAAAATGGACACCAAGCTGTAAACTATCAGCATAAATATGATAGAAGCAAAAACGCTGACACCTAAAAACAATGGCAAATCGACAACCGTCACACCCAATATGAATTTATCGCCCAAAGCAACAATCAAGGACTGACCAATCCCTATCGTCAAAAACGTCAGCATCTTGCCGAAATATTCTTCCATCATTGTATTCGCCCGTTCTGCTTCAACCGGCTTGGCTTCCGTGGTAAGCACAGCACTTAACAACAAGCACCCCACCCACAAGGACAAAATCGTATAAAACGGTGCCATAGCTGTTCCGTAATTGTCCATGTGATACAGCCTTTCTTCTTTTAGCTCTACCGGACCGGAGAAATAATCGGCTGCTGCGTCGGTATCATTTTCCAATAAACTGATCAACGTGTCCAAATTGCTATCGCTGAACTTATTCATAATTTGACTGAGCCGCGCCAACTCCGCTTTCGCCTCCGGAACAGCACGGTTCAACTGGGCTAGCAAATCTGCACCCTTTGTTTCTGTATCGCCGGCCTGCTGCAGCAACTCACTGATTTTAGGAACAGCGCCATCGGCCCGCTCCAAAGCTTCATTCAAATCATCTAAAGTTTGATATAAATCGGCAAACATTCCATCCAGCATATCGGCCCAACGATTTTCATATTGCGCCGTAATCTCCTGCATAGCCCGCTCAATTTCATCTAAAGTTGCCTCAGCAGTATCTAAAATTTCATCCGACAGTACAAATGCCTTATCGGCTGTTTCCAACAACGAACGTACCTGCTCAATGCCTCTGCCCAAAATAGAATCTACATCGCGCAAATCCTGCAAAATCGTTTCCACACGGATGCCTGAATTTTGCAGCTTCTGTACCAGAGCTTCCACCGCCCGCACTTTAGCTTGCGCCTGCGTTACCTCCTGCACAATCGAGTCCATTTTAGCCGCAACCTCTTCCGGCGCCATCGCAGCCACTGCCTCCCGCTTGCTCTGGTTATCTGCAATCGTTGTCTGTAACGCTGCCTGCGCCTGTTGGGTTTGCTCTATTTTTTGTGTTAAAAACGCTTTTGCTTCTTCGGTCTGCGCTGCCCCCAGCAAAGCCTGCAATTCTGTCTCCACCAACTTCAAAGCCCTTTCCTGCTTCTGCAGTGCTGCATCCGCTGTATCATACATAACAACAATCACCTGCCGCACCTGCTCTGGATTTTGCTCTAACCGCTGCAATACGTCCACCAGCTTTTCGGCAGCACTCTCTGCTGCTTGCAATAGCTGCAGCCATTTTTCATAATCCGGCTCCTGAATATCCTGCTGTTCCAGCCACTGCAATACCTCCTCTAACGCAGCTTGCAAAGCCTCTGCCTTTTCCAGCAACGGCGGTATTTCCCGCACCAAATCCACTGTGCTGTTCAGCTTTGTTCGCGTTTCCTGCAATAATGCCTGCGTTTCATCCACCAATTGCTGACACTGGCCAAATTTATCGCCAATATAGGCCACGCCGTCGGTCCGAAATTGCTCCGCATCGCCTAACAGACTATCGCTCTGAGCCGAAAAATCCTGCAGTTGACCAATGCCATCCTCCATTAACGGTATTGATTCATTGGCAGTCGCCAACAATTCCTCTACGGTTGCAAGCCCTTCCTGCGCCTTTTCCAACTCCGCTTCCAATTCATTAAAATTGTCATTCACTGTCAGCACAATATCCCGCAATCGCTTAATTTTGCTCTCGTTGCTCTCTAAGCCTTGTCCCATATCATTGCCCATAGAGAACACAACCTTATCCACCACTTCTAAAATGGCTTTGCTGACCTCGTTGGTTACTGTTTTCGCACCGGTATCCGTAATTTTGGGCGCAATGGCGTTGCTTTTTTCATTCACCCGATAAATAATTTGCGGCTTCTGATAATTGCCATCCAATACGTTGACAAGCTGCTCCGTAAAATCTTCTGGAATTTCCAGCATTGCATAATAGCGGTCATGGGTAAGCCCATATTCGGCGTCATCTTCCTCTACAAACTGCCAGCCTATGGCATCATTGCCCTGCAAATTTTTCACAATCTCATCACCGGCATTGATAGCATTGCCCTCCAGCGTGACGCCTTTATCCAAATTGACCACGGCTACTTTAATACCATTGGTATTCCCATATGGATCCCAACATGCTACCAAATTGACCCAAGCATATAAAGATGGCAACACCAACAGCCCCGCCACAATCAACAATGCTACCGGATTGTGCAAAATGTTTTTCCAATCACGGCGGTAAATTTGAAAAATATTTGATAAGCTTGTTTTCCCTCTGCTTTCTTTTTTATTCCCCATATCACAAAATCCCCCGTCAAAAAGTCTGCTTTTTATTTTACGATATCACAAAAAAGAAATAAACCATTGTCTTTTAGGTTTCTGTATAAATATTTTTTTGATTTAGTTACAAACTGCAAAAATTTATACATGACAGTTGACACTTAGGAAATATATTGATTATTATTACTTTTATATCCTTTTTCTGCTGCCGCAAAATTTTTTGCACTGTCTTGGCCGATAGGTTGGGGATATCGGATGAAACAACAAATTGAACGCAGTAGAAATATATATCGGAGGTTTTATTTTGATTCGTATCATAACTGACAGCAGCGGTGATTTAGATTTAGAAGCCGCCGCGCAACTACAAGTGGATGTTATCCCCATTCACATCTCGTTTGGTGAAACCGAATACCTGGACCGGCAAAATTTATCGGTGACTGAATTTTATAACAAATTGGAAACTGTTGATAAATTGCCAACCACATCGCAAATCACGCCATTTCAATTTTGTCAGACCTTTCAGCCATATCTGGAAGCCGGCGATGAAATTGTTATGATTCTTTTGTCCAGTCAACTCAGCGGCACCTATCAATCTGCACTAACGGCCAAACAAATGCTGCAAACGGATAAGATTTATCTGGTAGACAGCCTAAATGCCGCATTAGGCCAACATCTGCTGGTGCAAATTGCGGTGCGTTTGCGGGAACAAGGCTTACCCGCTCAGCAAATAGCGGAACAGCTTACTGCGTTAAACGAAAGAATCTGCTTAATTGCTTGCATGAAAACGATGAAATATCTGCAAATGGGTGGCCGTGTTTCTGCAGCTACCGCTAAAATCGGTGGAATTTTAGGTATTACACCAATCATTTCCCTGATAAACGGAAGAGTAGAAGTTGTCGGCAAAGTGCGCGGTCACAAAGCAGCGCTCCGCTGGATGGCGCAGCATTTAGAAAAGGAGCCCGCCGATGAACGCTATCCCGTTGTCTTCTCCCACTCTGTCAACCTGGAAGGCCGCGACGAAATGGTGCAAGCTTTAGATGCATTCCTGCCAAACAATGACTATCTTTACTGCGATTTAGGCAGTACAGTCGGCACCCACATTGGCCCTGGCGCCATTGGCTTTGCCTATATCACCAAATAAAAATATTCCGCATGAAGTTATTGTCATGCGGAATATTTTTATTTGTTTGTTATTTTTGTGATGGTCACCATTACTACAACTCCATCCATAACGGCTCCATCTTCATTCCTCATTACAAAATAAAATATTACTTGTCACACATATTTTTTGTACCTTATAAAATTTCGATGAAATTTTTTTCTGTTACAATATTTTCTTATAGACTGTTATCATAAAAAGTAAATTACCTGAATCATAAAATTACTACACAAAGAAGGGATTTATTTTGAAACAAGCACACACATTTTTACTCCTGCTTACATTAGGTTTAGGCGCTGTCATCGGCACACTCAACATTACCATGTTTAATGTAGCGCTGCCAACTATGATGTCCTATTTTGATGCGCCGTTAGCCACGGTACAGTGGCTCACTTCTGGATACATGTTGGCTGCCGGCATGATTATTCCCGCCGCCGGATTTTTAGGTGACCGCTTCGGTTACAAACGCATTTTTTGTTTGGCACTTTGCTGCGTCTTAGCGCTCTCTATTGTCGGTGCATTGGCTTGGTGCATTGAACTATTAATTGTGGCTCGCTTTTTCCTAGGGCTGACAGGCGGCCTTTTATCGCCGCTATCATTGGCGATGCTATACCAGGCCTTACCTGCCAGTCAGCAAGCCCAAGCCGCCAGCACCTGGGGAATGGCCAATATGGTAGGCGGTATGCTGCCATCGGTACTCTCTGGTATTATTCTCAGTGTAGCCGATTGGCGATTTTTACTTTTGTTCAATATTCCTTTTATCGTGCTGGCACTGTTTTTGACATTAAAGCTATTGCAGAAAGACACCAGCAAAAGCAATGCGCGCCTAGATTTCCCTGGCCTGGCACTAACTTCTATGGGCAGTTTAATCTTACTGTTTACCTTCAGCAATTTGTCCAATTGGGGCTTCTCCTTGAAATTACTGCTTGGCATTTTTCTGGGTCTCGCCTGTCTGGCCGCTTATATCATCCGCAGCCACAACCGTTCTGACACCCTGCTGAACTTGAGTGTCTTAAAATTCCGCCGTTACGTCGCAGCGTTAATCGCCGGCGGCATGAATTCCATTGCATTATATATGATTACATTTTTGATGCCGCTGTTCCTGCAAAGCGGCTTAGGTGTATCACCACTGGCAACCGGCATGATTATGCTGCCAACTTCTTTAATTGCCATTATCATTATGCCAATTGCTACTGCCTTTTATCCTAAATTGGGCGAAAAAAATCTGATGGTACTGGGTATTATCATTTTATTGATAGGCTCTGCACCATTCTTAACTGCCGTACCTACTACACCCATCTTATTCATTATTTTAGCTATGTGCGTGCGCTCCTGCGGTATGGGCGCCATCAATTTGGTAGCTACCAACGCGCAAATGTCCAGCGTACCGCCGGAATTATCAGGTCATGCATCGTCATTGACCAACTGGTTCCATCAAATGTTGAATGCGCTCATTGTAGGTGTCGCCGGTAATATTGCCGATTTGCGTATCGCAGCCGTTACCGATTCTTCACCGGAAAGCCTGGCGTTCGCCTATACCTCCACCACCAATCTAATGATGACGGTATCCTGTTTGCTATTGCTCGCCATTATCCCCATTGCACTGAAATTTTTCCGCAGTAAAGCAGAAATGAGTAAAAGTACAATATAACTACAAAACGCGGTTATCTTTAAAATAAAGAAACCGCGTTTTATTGTAATCTTAAAAATTCAGGATAGCATAATACACCTAAAGAATCAGATTCCCACAAAATATATCAGGGAAAGTCAAGCTTACGACTATAGACATTATAATAGAAAATATAATCCACGGAACACATATTTTATAAAGTTGCTTCTTATCCACCCATTCCGTGTTTCCAAATACCATCGCAGCCATCATGCTGCCAGATGGAGCTAAATATGCCCATTGCGTACCAAAATATACTGCCATGACCGCAATCATTGGATTATACCCAGCCGCGGCCAAGATTGGAGCCAAAATCGGAGCAAATACCATTTGCAGCACCATGTTCATAGAAAACTGGCTCATAATACACATAATCAAACACACTGCTATTACAAAAGCGACCAGCGACATTTTACTCAACATCGGAATGACAATTGCGGATAGAAATGCAATGATCCCTGTTCCTTCAGAAATCAATGCCGCTGCAATTACCATAATACCACCGGTCAGCATGACCATGTCCCAACTGACACCGGACATTAATTTTGTAAAATTAGCAAACGGCTCTCCATCTTCTTTACATAAAATCAGAATCGCTACTGTTAAGATTACACAAACACCGACAATTCCCGCTTTACTAAATATAGCTGTAAATGCCCAGCTTGCAGGTAAGACAGAAGGAATTAACATCGCAATACAGAATACTGCCAACACAATTGCTCCGTGCTTTTGATTTGAATTTAACGTAATTTTGTTTCCATCGCCAGTCTCTAACAATACCTGTGATCCTTCTTGAAACCTTTTCGTATCAATCCGAACAACAAATTTTCCCGATAACAAGAACAACACAAGAGAAAATACCATCGGGATTACAATACACATAGTATATTGGAACCCTGTAATCATTGCACCACCAACTGCAGTTGAAATAATCCCTCTCGTATAAATCGATCCTGGCATAAAGAATGGCCACACAGAAAATAAGCCGCTCAAAGAAATTCCAAGCATCATGTAAGTTGGCAACGCATCATTCTTCGTATAGCCCATTTTCTTTAACACCGGACCAACAAAACTCATACCCAAAATAATTAACAAAATCGGATTCCCGATAAAAGGAGCAACAACTGCTAGGGCGAAAAATAAAAATGTCATAAATACCCACGGCTTACCCGCTGCAAATTTTCTTGTAACTAACCAGGTTGCCACAACATCTAACAAGTTTGTCTCATTGATATAGGCAAATAAAATAAAGCCAACCAATGACGCTATAAAAGTAGTATTCGTCAATAATAATCCCAAAGCGGTTTCCGGCGTTGCCGTATACTCGGTAAATCCCAGCATAACGACGCCTAATAAACTCGGCCACAACATGCTACAAGTACTCCAACCCCAAATCATGCCAACAAATGTACATAGAACCTGTATGCCCAAAGGTGTAACTGGTTCAGGAGCCGGAATAACATGTCCGATTAGCATAAAAAATATAACAATACACGGGTGAATATATTTTTTCAAATTATTGGTTTTTATTTGAACTTCTGCAACCATAAATCTCCCCCTTACTAACAACCAAATCAAACAACCCTCATATCTATTTTTAAAATTGATTTTTTTAATTCAACGGTGCAACCGTTCGTAAAATCTGTAATCGGGAATCAATTCTTTCAACCCGTTTCCATCTAATAAGCCAAGATTTTTCAGTATCCAACTTAACATGTCTGCTACTTTTGCAATGTTCAATTGTTCGTTCAGATCATTCTCTTCCATATCTAAAAAATAATTAAACTGAAAGTTCTCTACATAATACTGCGCCATTTCATAAATTTCCGGCTCTATCCCAAATTCACTTTGTTGACATTTAGGACAATATAACTCTACTCCAGACCCTCCGTAAATGTCATAAATCATAAGACTTGTCGTTAACGGACCTCCGCATTTTTTGCAAACACATCGTTTACTGCGGACTGTTAACGAATCAATATCTTCTTTTGAAGTAACACCATAGCCTGAATAATTACTGATAATGCTCATTCTTCTTTCCTCCATGTTGCTTCCTTTACGCCCATATTTCTTTCGGCATTCGCAGTTCCTTTCCAATGACAAGATGCAACTGTTCTCCTTGCCACTCTGCTCTCGTCGAATAACCAAAAAAGTCTGTCATATTTTTGTCGGAAAATACTTCTTTTATGTTGCCCTGCATATACATCTTTCCATCTTTCAACAACAATGCTTTCGTATAAAATGGCAGGATTTCTTCCACATGATGCGTCACATATACCACACTGGTGTTTTCTGTGGCTATGATTTCCTGAAGGGTATTGAGGAAAAAATTTCTTGATACTATGTCCAATCCATTTACCGGCTCGTCCAATAGTAATAAGCGTGGCGGCACCATCAAAGCCCGTGCTAGTAACACCTTTTGCCGTTGTCCTTGAGAAAGCATATCATAAGGATAATTGGCTTTCCCTGCAATTCCAAATGCGTGTAATAACTGCATGGCTTTTCGAGCATCGGCATCTGTAATTTTCAGGCGGCGGCCAAAACCGCCAAACTTGGCACTTAGTACAATATCCAAGCCACTTTCATGTCGAAAACAGCGGTCCATATAGGAAGCACTGACAAAGCCTATAGAACGTCGCAGCAAAACCGCATTCTCTCTGGAAAGCCGCTCGCCAAACAACTTCACTTCCCCTTTGCTATAGGAACGATATCCAGCCACTGCGCTCAACAACGTCGTTTTTCCGCAACCATTGGCTCCAAATACGATCCAATGCTCGTTCTCATTTACATCCCAATTAATTCCCTGTAATAAAAATTTGCTGCCCTGCTTATGGGATAAATCTCTGGCCTCTATCAGCTTCATCTTCGTTTCATCCCTTCCGCTCCGGTCTTTTCCTTTGGAAAGAGATGCCATACAAAACATATATGGAAACAATGTTTCTGTATGGCACCATTTTTTCCACTTAAGAGGAATAACCTGCTTTCATTTACTTAATCAGACGTTTCCCTGTTGGATAAGCCCACTCATCACCGCGTTCATATTTTGCTTCTTCAAAACCTTCTAAGGCCTGATAAATCACGCCGCCTTCTACACTGCCGGACATTCCGGTATCTGTAATGTGGCAAACGGTTGGCACAATATCCGTAATACGAACACTTCTATCAATAAATCCACCCTTCTTAAAGGCTGCACCGCCCATAATACACAGGTTTTGCATAGACCAGCCTTCGTGATGAACGGTACTCATAACATTTGCGTGTTCATTGTTGAAAGTCGGTACCAGTTGATATAAAATGTCCCCACAGTGAATACCGCCCATGCCCAGATATTCCATTTCGTCACGGGTAAATGCATGCGCAATCACACGCTTACCGTCTTCGTTGCGATAATTGTATAAATCACTGATAATATCCAGTACTAACTGATGATACTCCTCTGGTTCTACGATGCCTTCAGGATCTCTGCCCTTTAAATTCACATGAATATACGAAGAACGTTTTGCGACAGCTTTTGTTTTACTCCAATCAATTTGAAGTTTCCCTGTTTCGTCCCGATAGGTTACAGTATATCCCAATTTGCTCATTACTTTTGTAGATGTCCCACTGATAGAACCGATTTCATATTCATCGCCAGCACTCTTTGGCATACACCCATGGTCGGAAGTTACAATGATAGATGTATCGCCATCTAAATATTTCATCATTTCGCCGATAAATTTATCATTTTCAGTGTAAACAGCATCAATTAAATCTTGATAATACTGATGCTCTGGATTTCTCTCCGGCACACAATCATTTACAAACCAGTGCTGGAAATTGTCGATAGAATGAATGTGTACATAAAACAGCTGCCAGTCTGGATATTCTTTAAACAGCCAGTGCGCCGCATTGGCAAACCATTCGCACCCTTCTTTTGCATAGGTCTCAAAGACAATTTTATCATTTTCTTTATGATCACCGCGAATATCTACAGAGCCAAACTGCACCATCGGTCCCACTTCGTCATACAATTTACGCCCCATTTCTCTTGGGTAGAAATAGTCCAAATTGTCCATATCCGTTGCATAGGACCAGTACAGAACCCCCTTGCTGCCGTCTTCAGCCATTTCCACCAGATTAATTTTGTACGCCACTTTATGTTCTACATCATCTTTAATCATGTAGTCGTACATAAATTCAGACCAATTGCCTTCTCCTGTTACAGAGCCTAAAGGTTCTTTTGTCTTTTTATTTTTGTAAATGGTAACTGTGTCATACTGAACGCCGTCGGAAGCCGTTACAACTGCAAACCGCCGTACCGTATTTTTGGCCAACATAATGGTTGCTTCTTTCGCACCTTCCGGCAATTCAAAACTCCAATTTCTAGGCTCCTTCAATGCTGTACGCAGCTTGTCCGCCTTTGTCGGCTTATATGCTTCTGCATGCTCTTCATCGTGTTTGCTGTCTTCTACATCCTCAATACCAGCAGGATATGCCATAACACCCTCCGGCATAGCCCAAGCAACTAAATCACTGCGTTCTGTTTTCATGGATTGTTTTTTCATTTCCTCATACTGGTCACCCATGATAATACAATCTTTATTGTCGCTTTTAATGACATGAGGGGTATATTCCATCGGGAAATCCCCTTCTTCCATCGTGATTACCTTCTGATAGTCTAAAGCGCAGCGCAGGAATGGTACAACACCAGAACCGTCAATGATTACAGATTTATCATGGTAGCTTTTCCGCGGTGGCCATGCACCGCAATAACTTAACACAATACTACGCTTATCTTCCTTATCAAACTGCTCCCAAATATACTCTGCTGTTACATTGGCGCTTGTCCAGTTTACTTCTTCTAATGTCAAGCTCTGCCCTAAAGTCGTATTATTATAGCAGGTAATCCCATGCGTACGCGGCCACGCGCCTGTTGCAATGGAGCACCAGTTTGGCGGAGTTACACTAGGCAAGCAACCAATCATCGCCAAATTTTCATTGGCAGTGCCGTTTTCTAACAATTTTTTCAAGTTCGGCATCTTGCCTTCATCCATCAGTCTTCTAATCTGCACAGGATCGGCTGCATCTAAACCAATTACCATTGCTCTTTTCAAACCCATCGTAATTCCTCCTCAACATACACATCTAATTTATATATCTGTATCAACTTTACTTATTTACTTTTATGCCAAGAATCCATCCACCCGTTTCGGCCGAAACTTTTTTCGCTCAAGCGATTTATGGAGATTTATCTTACAAATCAATATTAACGTTTATAGAACACAAAAACAATATTTATGACTTGAACTTACATGTCATCAATTCAATTTAATTGAATTGACTATTACCAAGCAGAACGACCAGCATCTGCTGTAATAATTGCACCATTCAATAATGTGGCATACGGCGAAGCCAAATACAGTGCTAAATCAGCAATTTCTTCTGGCTGTCCTATACGGATAGCTTGTGTTCCTTTTGCAACTCGTTGCCAGCCTACTTCATTGACATTTTCCATTTCTATTTCCGTCGCTACGCCGCCAGGACAAATCACATTACAACGAATCCCATCAGGGCCATACATATAAGCAATATTACGGCTCAAACCTACCAAACCAAACTTAGAGGCTGTATATGCAGCGCCGGCTCTTCCGCCACCAATACCCCCACCAGAAGCTACATTGATAATTACGCCTTTTTCTTCCTGTGCCAGCATCATTTTTACTGCACCACGACATAGCATAAACGGTCCTGTTAGGTTGATATCCAATAACTTCTGCCATACTGCATCTGACACATCTGACACTGGCTCCATACCATCCATAATACCAGCATTATTGACTAAGATATCTAATCGACCAAACTGTCCCTGTATAAAACGCAGTAAAGAATCTATATCCTCCTTATTACCCATATCACTCTTTACTAGAAACAACCTGTCTTTTTTATCTGTCAATTCTATAAGCTTATCTAACCTTTCTTTATGCCGCGCTGTTGTAACTACTATTGCACCTTCTTGCAGATATTTCAATACAATTGCTTTACCCATACCAGCGCTGCCTCCTGTTACTAATGCAATCTTATTTTCTAATACCATGCTACACCATATCCTTTCATAAACACTTTCTGTATACTAAGCGATTCTGTAGTTACAAACATTGTCTGCTTATCTCTAGCATATCTTATGCAATATATAAATCAAACTAATTATTTTGTATTGACTGCAGCTCAATTCAATTTTCCTAAATTGATGTGAACGCAAAATAAAAATGGCAGTGCAACAAATTATTTTGTTACACTGCCATCCTATAACCGATTCAGCCAAATTCTTTTGCAATTTGACGTAATATTTTTCGCCGTTCCTGTGCGATTCGCCGATTAAAACACAGAAGCAATGAAATACGCATATCACACTTGATTGGCACTATGCGAAATTTAGGCGTTGACAAATCATTTGATACTGTCAAAGTTCCTATCATTTCTTTTTCCGTAGTTACCGATACCCCTTTTCCTTTTTCCATCATTGTTGACATTACTGTAATATTGGAATATTTCCCCACAATATTTATTTCCCCTTGTTCTTCCAGCCACTCATAAATTGGTAACGCTAAATCATACCCCTCGTTAAACATTAAAAATGGTAATTGCAGTGCCTCTTTTACGGTAATTTCATTCACATTTTTTACAGCTAAAGGATACTCCGTAGAACAAATAATACAAGGGCGTGATGAATTCAGCCTTATACATTCGACATTAGGGAATTCTTCAAGCAGTCCCCGTACTGGCTCCACAAAATAATTTAAAAGTACCGTATCCCGTTCAGAATCCACGTATTTTAAATATGTTTCATTTCCACGAGATATATCTGGATAATCAACTTGCAATCCATATTTTTCAAACAACTCAAAAAACATGCCCAAAGATCCCTGATAATATCCACGTGACATATACAATTTTATTATATTGTCATTTTCATTTTGTACTATACGACGATTCATATTATGCTTTTCTATAATTTTGTCAATTTCGTCCATTTTAGCAAATACTTCTTCTGCCTTTTCTGCAATCTCCCTAGCCGTTTCTGTCAATTCCACGCCATGATGTGTACGTAACAAGATTTTAATATCTGTTTCTTTTTCAATTTTATGCAACGAAGTACTAATTGTTGATGGAGCCACTAATAACGCCTCTGCCGCTAATTTGACAGAATTAAATCTCGCAACTGCTTGTAAATATTCCAACTGTTCTAATCGTAACATTAAACATCATCTCCATTCCTTCTCTTCATTACTTATATCGTTTTTTTACAACTATTATAATAGAAGTTGTAAAAAATAACAACTTCTTAAAACTTGTCTTTATCAATATAAATCTATATAATGCAAATACACATTTCATGTCATTACCAAAATACTCAAAAATACGTAACAAAAAATGGCTGCCGCAAATCGGCACCCATTTAACATTTATCGATTGACATTTAGTAAATTCATGTAACTTTCATTTCTTGACTTCACTTAAAACTATTTCCCAGAAAATATTGCAAGACGATTTTATTTTGCAAATTATATTTTTCCTCAACAATTATTTTCCGGGAAATACTGTACCATTATTTATATTCTGCTTCTATCTCTTTAATTTGCTGATACAGCATGGCACATGTCGGCACCGCAAGATGATGCTTTTGCGCTAACGGAATAACGGTGCCGGAAAACAATTCGACTTCCGAATATCGTTTTGCCAAACCATCCTGCCGCATGGAAGGCATACCATCTGGATTTAAACCATCAGCAATTTGCAACCAGCCCTGTACATCTCCTTCGTTTAAATCGATGCCCTCTGCATTGGCTACCTGCATCACCTCTCGCATAGCGGCAATCATCCTATCCCGCGCCACACCCGGCTGCTGCACAGTGGCATAAGTACCTTCCTGCACCATGACTACCTGATTGATACCTGTGTTCAACATCAATTTGCTCCATAATTTACGGATAATTGTGTCAGAAACCGTATAAGGAATTTTCGCTTTATCAAATAACTGTCCTACTGCCTGCAATGCTTCGCTGCGACTGCCGTCTGCTTCTCCCAACACCAACACGCCTTTATGCAGATAGCTGGCTTGATTGCCGTCTTTCACCGCATCCATACCTTGCGCAATACAATACAACGCATGGGCCTGCGGAAACGCTTGCTGCAAAATTTTCTCACTGGAAATTCCATTCAACAGCGAAATCACAACAGTACCCTGCTGCACAAATGGCGCAGCCTCTGTGATAGCTGCCTGCAAACCGCCAAATTTCACGCCCACTAAAAGCAAATCTACCGGCTCTGCCTCAGCGGCACTGCGATAAGGGAACTGACAGCGTGTACCATTGCAATACACGCCCTCCGTTTCATAGCGGGCAATTCGTTTTTCATCAGCAATCACAAAAAAATCATCCTGCAAAGCGCTATACAATAAATCACTATACAATACGCCCATCGCACCCAAACCAATTAACGCAACCTTTTTCATGCTAATCACCTCTTAAAAAATAGGGTGACCCATGGCCACCCCAGTTTGCTTACTGTTTGTTTTATCGCACCAACGGCCAATTAACGAGCCTGCCGCGGCGCTACCACCTGCATACCAATCCCGCGGGCATCAGTGCCCGCCGTTTCCGGCAACGTAATACTGTCGCCTCTGCATTCCATCTGACCAATCACCGCCAGACACAACGCATCTTCCCAGCAGCGCTTCCCATTGCCCTGCGGCAGTTGACTGCCATATTGCTGCAAAATCAGACGACGACTGGCGCCTAATAATTGCGGATGACTTTGCCGCAATACATTTTTCCACTCATTATGCTCTGCCAACAGTTCATCCAGTTCCCGTAGCTGCCGCCGCATGGCTAATTGCTGCGGCGAAAGGGTACGACCCAACACACGAATGTTTTCCTCGCGGGCTAATTGCTCATCAGCAGCATATACCGCCTGTCGGCAAGGTACTGCCGCCGCATGAATCTGAAATTGTTTGCGCAGCACATATTCGGGCCGCAGCTTTTCATCTTCAACCGATTCGGGCAACCCTACAGGCAAATCAATCAACACAGCATCGGCGTCTTGATATGCGCTGCAAAGTTTCCACAAACTATCAGCCGCCTGAAAACTACAGCCTGCATCGGACAGCACCGCCGCCTGCCACCGCTCGCCGCCAGCAGTGATACCTACTGTCTGCCAGTTGCGCTGCGGTTCCTCCTGCGCCATTTGCTGCGTCAATAAATCAAACAAATACAAATATTGCTTCTCCACTGCCCAAAAACTGGTGAAACTAAAGCAAGGCTCGCTGGCTAGTACTGGTTCTTCCTCTGCCAACCGCTGTCCCATAAAATGTACAAATTCATGATACAGCATAGCGTTGTCAATCTCTTTCATCACACGCTGTTCCCGGGGACGGATGCCGCCGGGCAAATATTTTTGATAAATCACATCCAACAGCTGATCTTCCACCGCTACATACTGCCGCAAATATTTTTTGACCGGCGATGTAATATCGGACATATATGCCTCGCTGGCATCATGCAGCAAGCAGACCAGAGCCTGCCGCGCACTGTAACCACGCGCCAGCGCTTCCTGCGCACAATCCAAACAATGCTGACCCACCGAATAAAAATCCACAAAGTGCCCGTTCGCCCGACCAATCCGCGCTAATGCATGAGCAATATCTTTCAAATCAATAGCCTCTATGTCAGGCTCTAGCGGTGAAAAACAATGTCCGCTATAGGTTGTGATATAATTTCTGCTTCTCATAATTGCTCCAACCTTCTCCGTAAATCGCAACAGCTACCTATCACCATAGCTTCTTTGCCGTTGCATTCCTTTTCAGTATACGCAGTTTTTTTCATTTTGGCAAGAGCGAAAAACTGCATTGTACACTAATCAATGATGTTAGACGGAAAAAATCTCTAACGCTCCTGAAAAATCCTACAATAAAAAATTGCAAATGTTTCACGTGAAACATTTGCAATTTTTTTGCAGCTTTTCTCCAGTCAATGATAAACCTTGCGAAGAAGGAAAAATTTTTTGCAGTGTACTTATTGACGAGAAGAACCCGTCCGCCCCCGCAGGCTGTCGATGATAAAAATAATCACCGCCGCCCACACAAACAAAAACGTCACCGCCTGCGCTTGGGTAAAGGGTTCATGATACAGAAATACGCCGATGAGTAACTGCAGCGTGGGGTTTACGTACATCAAAATGCCTGACAACGCCAGCGATGTATGCTGGATTCCTTTTGCATATACCAACAGCGGCACCGATGTCACCACTCCCGCCAGCGGAATCAATCCGTATTGCCAGCCGGAAAGCTGACCGATACAGCCATTGCCCTGACTTTCCATCACAACCATAACCAACAAAAACAGCGGAAACACCATTGCCGTTTCCATAAACGTAGACACCATGCTGCCCACGTTCACCTGTTTTTTCACCGCGCCATAAATAGCAAAGCTGCCGCCGATAATCAGCGCAAATACCGGTACTTTACCATAAGAGAAAACAGAACACAGCACGCCGACAGCAGACAGCACCACAGCTACCGTCTGCCATTTGCGCAAGCGCTCGCCAAAAAAGACAGCGCCCAGCAAAATCACCATAATCGGATTGAGATAGTAGGCCAAACTGGCATCTAAAATATGACCGCTGTTGACCGCAAAAATATAAGATCCCCAGTTGATTGTGATTAAAATACTGCCCCAAGCCAGCAGCCTGCATTGCCGTTTATCATGACGCAGCGCCCGCACCTGCGGCCATTGCTTACACAGCAGCAATAGCAATCCGCAAAAAATCATAGAAAAGGTAATCCGACTGGCCAAAATGTAAAGCGAATTGACTGCGCTGAGTTGTTTCCAATAAATCGGCAGCAATCCCCACAAAATATAACAGAGCAGCACATACACCGCTGACGAATTCATAACATTCATGCCCTCCCCCAAATTGCAAATGTTTCACGTGAAACATTTTTCTCTTAGCATGTCCATAATCCTGAAAATTATTGTAGCACAAACGGTCAGCCTTGTCCGCAATAAATAAAGAATCTTCCTGACTGCCTCTTCACAAATAAAAAAACTGCCGTGCTATGCACAGCAGTAAAATTTTTCAGTCGTTACCGAAAACTTATTTCTTTTCATTTTGCAAAACCAATTTAGCAAAATCTTGAAATGCATCACCTTGCCGCTGTTCCGCACCGTCCACCTGATTGAAAAAACAGTTTGGCATCTCCTTCAAGCGCAAATTTTTAACAATGCAGGGCGCGCAGCCGTTTTCATGTTTGGTAGGATGCAACGGGCAATCCATATTTTTGCAAGTACAAAAAGGGCTCAAATTAGCCATGAAACATTCTCCCTTCTAATTCCAATAGCAATAACAGAACCAACTGAGATTGCTTCATTGAATAATCAACATTCGCGGAAAATCAGCCGCCTCCGACTGTACATGATTGCAAGCTGCTTCTATTATCTCCGGTGACAATGCTTCCACCGTCACATAAGTGCGGTCCAAATGCAGCAATTCTTCTTGAATAGTTTCTAAATCGCGGGCGCCCATATCAATATTCCACAATTCACAGCGCTTGCCGCTTTGACAGTTGGTCTTAAGATATTCCCATAAACGCTGTCCCCGCTCCGGCGTGTAATCTAAATTCAACCGGTAAATATACGGCAGTTTGGTGTAGGCGGTAATGTCCACGAACAAATATCCAATCATTTCCCGCACGATTTCCAAATCGCCCAAGTCCTCTATGGATTCAAATTTTTTGTCCCGCCCATCTGGATGATGGAGCTTCGGGCTTAATAATGCAGGTAATTCATATTCACTGGCAATAAACTGATAGATACTAATCGCAATCCTCTCCCTTTTTTTCAACAACGATAACAGTACTCTACCGTTTATTGTATCACACCTGCGCCAAAAGAACAGCATTATTTCTTATCAGACACCGCAAAATCAGCATATACTTCAAAACTAGCGTAATCGCTCTCTCCATTTTGCTGATAAAGAATATTTTTGGTGATGCGATATTCCCCCGGCGCTAAATCCGGCAAGGCAACCTGCAGCTCCACTTGCGCGCCAACCGGCAAAGAGTAGGCTAAATCATCAAAAGCCCAATCCACAGCAACCGGTTCCCAGGTCACGATCGTTTCACTGACCGCTTGATTTTCATCAGCCTTTGAAACGCCGCAGGAAATCATCGTCATTTTTTGCAGCAGAGAAAATGCTTCGCCATATTCCACGTCCACACTGTCACTGCTCAGATTACTGTTATTGACCAACCGCATCGTTAAACTATCGCTGCGCACCGAATCAGGCAGCACCTCCAAAAATACCTCCGGTGCATCAGGCGCCGGCTGCGACATCCACGGCTCCAATGTGGTACAAGATGGCGTATCCTGCCGGAAAGGCGAACCGGCAATTTGTTCGCCGCACAAATTTTGCAGCGCCGCCAAAATATTTTCATCAGTGCCGATATATTGCACAATCACGTTTTGATACAGAAAAAAGTGGGGTGCAGCAATCCATTCTACCCGTACACCCTGACCATTCCCCAGCTTATCGATATAATCCAAACCAAAACCGTCAGCGGTGATATAGCCAGCCTCTTTTTTGGCCTCATCCGCATTTTTGTAAACATACACAGTCACCGCACGCCCTTCCCCAGGCTCCAGCACCAGACGATGCCGTTGGCCATGCAGAAAATCCTGCGTTTCTTCTGTAACAGCCACATCGTAACCAATCTTGGACAGCGCTTCACTGACTTCCTCCATAGCTGTTTTGTCCACTGTCTGACAATATACCGCCACAGCGAAAAGCACTACCACCAGCAGCAAAATTGCAATAAATTGTTTCACCTGCAACACCCTCTCTCTATTTGTTACTTTATAGACGAAGGCAAACAGAAAAAGTTTCCAGAGCCCTGCAGCAATCAATGCGCTGCTCTGTGTTGACAGAACCGATAATTTTCCATACAATAAAACAAAATAAATTAGTAAATATAATCAATAAATTTAGGAAACTAGTTTTCACAAGAAGTGACATTATTGAAATTTTAAATATACAGCCGAAAGGAAACAAAGCAAAAGCCTATCAAGTAAAACAGATTCGGAATCTCTTACTAAAATATCAATTAGGAGGTAGATACCATGCCTAAATACGAAATTATCATTTATTGGAGCGAAGAAGATAACGCCTTTATAGCCGAGGTTCCTGAACTACTGGGCTGTATGGCTGACGGCGCAACCAGACAAGAGGTATTGTCTAACTTGGAATTGATTATGGAGGAATGGTTAGAAACGGCCAAAGCATTAGGCCGCCCTATTCCCGAAGCAAAAGGAAAATTATTTTACGCTTGATGAAACCCCATCAGCTGAAAACTGATGGGGTTTCATTTTTGCAAATGTTTCACGTGAAACATTTGCCGCATTCATCGATGCTTCTGTCAAGGGAACATTCCTTACAGATTATACATACAAATACATAACGCAATTCCTGCCTTGGTTCGGAACACTTTGGCACAAGCAGTACGGGCTGCGTCTTTATCACAGCCGTCTTCGTACAGATTGACTAAAAAATCGGCTTCTACTAAAATTTGATAATCCAAGCCATCAATGTTGCTGTAGGTGTGATGATGGGCGACCAGATAACAAACGCGGTCAATAACGGCACTGTCGAACTCCAAACGCTGCAGCATGGCGCGGGCAGGCGCCGGACCTTCCTGCTCCTGCAGCTTGCCGTCGCACCTGCCGAATTTTTCTTCAGCGGGTTTGATGCCGATATCATGCACCAGCGCCGCCGCTTCCAAAATAAGCTGTAGCTGTTCCTCTAACTGTTCTTTGTGTCCAATGAGCCGCGCCAACTGATGCACTTTCAAAAAATGCTGAATTCGTTTGGCATCGCCTTGATAATACTCCATCATGGCATAAATTAAGCTATCTAATTGTGCTGTCATAGTTTCTCCCTCCCGCAGCCTATTGTAACACAAGCACGCTGCCAACCAAAACAAATAAAAAAGATATTGTATGCATAAAAATTGCCGCCCGAAGCAGCAATTTTTCTGTATTATTCTAGATATGGATCGTTTATCAAATATGGACAAACAGCTATCGCTGCCCACACCGTTGCTTTACTCTAGCATTTTCTTCCCGAAAATCTCGAATAAAGCCCTTGATACCGCTGTCGCCGTCTCCAAAACTAACATATCGCTGACCGTCATACTGCAGCGTACCATGTTGCCCCTCGGTCAGCCAAAAATATTTTTCCTTGCTGGGCAGCACCAATTCAATTTCACTGCCATCCTCCAATACAAAAGTGGCCAGATACGTGAGGTCAACAGGTTGTGTCGGTAATTGTCCTTCGCGCCACCGTTTACGTTTACGCAATACAGTGGCCTCTGTTATTTTCGTTCGCAAATTCAAATGTTCTGCATCAGTTTCGTCGGTCCACTGTCCAGATTCTTTTAAATGAGCATAAATCATATATGCCAAAACAACAAAAAATAATACTGTCACTAACGCCAGCAACCATGACAAATCCCATCTCATGCTTATCGCCCCCTCTCTATCACTTTGTTTTTTTCAGTATAGCATGATATTCCACATGCAGCAAGAAAAATCCAAGTCATCCTATTTATCTTAACACGCGAAAATTTTTTTATCATCAGGAAAAATGCACGCTGAAAAAATAAGTCTTGGCTAAAAAATACATGGGTATCAATAAAATTTTTGCCTTTTGCACTTGACAGAATAAAATCACCGTGCTACAATCGGACTTGCAAGACACCCCCCAGGGGTATGGTGATTGGAGATGATAACTTATGATGGCTGATAAAGCTTACGTCACAAAATTATTGAAAACAGCCCGCGGACAGTTAGACGGCATTTTAAAAATGGTAGAAGACGACCGCTATTGCATGGATATCTCGCAGCAGCTCATGGCTGCCGAAGCCATGCTCAACAAAATCAACAAAGAAATTCTCACTGCACATTTGAAGCATTGCGTCAGCAATGCGCAAACGCAAGCGGAACGGGACGAAAAGGTGGACGAATTGGTGAATATGCTGGGCAAAATTATGAAATGATTGCCATGCGCATTACTTACTATATGTATTGCAGAAACACGTTTTCAAAATTTTTTGCAGTTCATTGCTAAAGCTATAGCAATAAAAAATTGCAGATGTTTCACGTGAAACATTTGCAAAATACTTAAGCGAGGTGCCATGTTTTGATTGCTATCGAAATAGATCATGCAGTAACGGATTGCAGCCATTTGAAATGTTTGCTTTCGCAGTTTGCTATAGATGGCGTGCCTTTTGAAATTCATTGTTGGAAAGAAGAAACAGAGACTATTACCCTTGCTCTGCAATACGGGCAACGGCAAATAAACAGTTGGCGCGACGGCGTGGTAATCAGCGGCGTAGTAACGCCCCATTTTCGCCAAATGCTTGCCGCTATGGATAAACCAACCGACACGGCAATCTACAATAAGCAGATGCCTTTCTTTGCCATTTTTCTCGGAAATTCATTGGCGTCAGAACATTATGGTACAGAAAATTATATTCTGGCAGCACCTTCCTCAACATGTCAAACAATATTGCAAGCGTTAGCAAAAATTGACGGTATTACCGTCTCTGTATGATAGAATGCACGATTTTGAGGCACATTATTATAGCGAGGTGAATTTATTTTGAAAGAAAAATTCGATGTAACGGGAATGACCTGCTCCGCTTGCTCATCACGGGTGGAAAAATGCGTGCGCAAGCTGGAGGGCATGAACGACGTTACCGTAAATTTGCTGACCAACAGCATGCAGGTAGAGTTTGACGACAGTAAGCTCACAACCAACGACATTATTTCAGCAGTAACACAGGCAGGCTACGGCGCCAGCGTCAAGCAGGAAGCCAATAGCGCCGCAGCGCCAGCCGCCGCTCCCGTACAGCGGGAAAATCCTATGGACACGCAGCTAAAAGAAATGAAGCACCGACTGATTGTCAGCTTTGTCTTTTTAATCCCGCTGATGTATGTTTCTATGGGCCACATGGTTGGTCTGCCGCTGCCCAGCTTTTTAAGCGGCCACGCCAATGCCGTCAGCTTTGCGTTTACGCAATTTTTGTTGGCGCTGCCCATCGCTTATGTGAACCGCAAGTTTTATATCAAGGGCTTTCAAACCTTATCCCACGGCGCGCCCAACATGGACAGCCTGATTGCCATCGGCTCCGGCGCTGCTATGATTTACGGCATCTTCGCCATTTACCGCATGAGTTACGGCTTAGGCGCCGGCGATATGGAGCTGGTGGCTCGCTATCATCACGATTTATATTTTGAATCGGCTGTGATGATTTTGGCGTTAATCACCGTCGGCAAATATCTGGAAACCCGCTCTAAAGGCAAAACCAGCGAAGCTCTGACGCGGCTGATGGACTTGGCGCCCAAAACTGCCACCATAGAGCGCAATGGACAGCAGATGGAAGTGCCTGTTGAACAGGTTGTGGTGGGCGATATGGTATTGGTCAAACCGGGGCAACGTATTCCGGTGGACGGCATCATCGCCGAAGGCAATACCAGCGTGGATCAATCGGCCATCACCGGCGAAAGTATCCCGGTAGAAAAAGAACCGGGCGATGAAGTTATTGCAGCTACAATTAACAAAGGCGGCTTCATTCGCTTTACGGCTTCTAAGGTTGGTAACGACACCACCTTTGCCCAAATCATCCGTCTGGTGGAAGATGCATCGGCCACCAAAGCGCCCATCGCCAAAATGGCTGACCGCATCGCTGGTATTTTCGTGCCCGTTGTAATCAGCATTGCGCTGCTCACTGCCATTGTCTGGCTGTTAAGCGGCGCCACCTTTGAATTCGCTTTATCCTGCGCGATTTGCGTGCTGGTCATCTCTTGCCCCTGCGCGCTGGGATTGGCCACACCGGTAGCCATTATGGTGGGCACCGGCAAAGGCGCTGAGCATGGCATTTTGATTAAATCGGGGCAAGCATTGGAAACGGCCCATAATATTCAAACTGTAGTGCTGGACAAAACCGGCACCATCACCCAAGGCAAGCCTGTTGTGACAGACGTACAGACTATTTTTTCCACGCAAGAGGAATTTATCAGCATCGCCGCCGCGCTGGAAGAAGGCAGCGAGCATCCGCTGGCCGAAGCAGTGCTGACCTACGCCGCTGAGCAACAAATCAGCGCTGCAACATCGGAACAATTCCAGTCCTTGCCGGGAAAAGGCATTCAGGCTAAAATTAACGGCACCTATTATTACGCAGGCAATCGCCGCCTGATGAACGAAAAAAATATTCCACTGCAGCAATGGGCCAGCGTGCTGGATGATTTGGCCACCGCCGGAAAAACGCCGTTGATTTTCTCCGACGAGCAGCAGGTAATCGGCATCATCGGCGCAGCCGATGTGGTGAAGCCGACCAGTCAACAAGCCATTCAGCAACTGAAAGCGATGGGCGTGCAGGTTATCATGCTCACCGGCGACAATGCTCGCACCGCAACAGCTATTCAGCAGCAATTACAGTTGGATGACGTTATCGCCGAAGTGCTGCCGCAGGACAAAGAACAACAGATTGCAGCGCTGCAAGCGCAAGGCAAGGTGGTCGCCATGGTGGGCGACGGCGTCAACGACGCGCCCGCTCTGGCGCGCGCCGACGTTGGTTTAGCTATCGGCGCCGGCACCGATGTGGCGTTGGAAAGCGCCGACATTGTGCTGATGAAAAACGACCTGTTGGACGTTGTGACTGCCATTCAACTCAGCAAATCAGTCATTCGCAATATCAAACAAAATCTGTTCTGGGCCTTTTTCTACAACTGCCTGGGCATTCCTTTAGCCGCCGGCGTATTTTATCATTGGACGGGATGGCTGCTAAGCCCCATGTTTGGCGCTGCGGCTATGAGCTTCAGCAGCGTTTTCGTTGTCACCAACGCGCTGCGGCTGCGCAAATTCCGTCCAGTATTACCGGAACAAACTACAGTCACAGCTCTGCCAGCAGATGCCAATGAAGTACAGCTTATCACCAGCTTGGAAAGCGCTTCGTCTATTCTCAAACCAACCGGCCCAGCATCTGCCACTGAAAGCAAGAAAAGCGGAGTGCATAAAACCATGCAAATCGGCGGTATGATGTGCAGCCATTGTCAAAATGCCGTTACCAAAGCGCTGAACAGCTTAGACGGCGTGACTGCCACCGTCAGCTTAGAAGATAACGCCGCCTATATCATCACCGACGGCACCGTCAGTGATGACGCACTGAAGCAGGCTGTCATCAACGCCGACTATCAGGTGCTTGCGCTCACCGATGACCAACCGACTTCCAATTTATCAGATGCAAATGTTTCACGTGAAACATCAGCAAATATTAATCACGAAGGAGTATGTACCATGAAAAAAACGATGAAAATTGAAGGCATGATGTGCCCCCACTGCCAAAACGCAGTAACCAAAGCATTAAACGGCTTAGACGGCGTTACCGCCACCGTCAGCTTAGAAGACAAAGCGGCCTATATTACCACCGACGGCACCGTCAGCGACGACGCCATGAAACAGGTTGTCATCGACGGCGGCTATCAGGTCATCTCTTTGACCGACGCAGAATAAGAAACTACAAAAGAGGGCGAACAATCAATATGGTTGTCCGCCCTCTTTGCAATTCTACATTTACATATTATATTTTTCCCTGCGCATCAACGCTTCTTTATACACCTGCTCATCTGTACGTGCTGAAATTACAATGATCTTCATCGTAGTCGCTTCCATCTCTACTTTATATACAACACGAATGCCCTTCAAAACTTGATCACGCACCGAACCATCTAATCTTTTTAAATCTTGTTTCGCTTCTTTTGAAACTCAACAGTCCAGTTCATTCAAACTCCACATCCTCCGCGCTTGCCAAATCTTCTTCCGTAATATTCAATTCTGCCATCACACTCGCCAACGATTGCGCTGGCTTTCCATTGTTATTTTTTAAACGTTCATTGGCCTCTAATAATAATAAATAATCTTCCTCCACTTCCAGCAGCCGTTCATATTCCTGTGGCGATAATATGACTGCCGAAGGCTGATTATTTTTCAAAACAATTAATTGCGGTTCTGTGCGAAGTCTGTCAAAAATTTTCGAAGCCTGCCCACGATTGAATTGTGTAATAGGCACCAAACTTTTTAATAATCCCGCTGCAATTGCCATGCTGCCACCTCCACTTTTTTCTTTGCTATATGCAAAAAGAACAAGAAAATCAATTACAGCATTACGATTTACAACAAATCGTAATACTTTTTATCCAACAGGCAGCATTACTGCATTCGTTTTGCAAATGTTTCACGTAAAACATTTGCAATTTTCCTACTAAATAAATGTCATGCGCTTATAAACCCTTTCTCCACATAACGATAACGCAACAACAGCGCAACAATCAAATATAACGCCTGCATCATCTTTCGTAGTGCGCCGGATAAAATTCATACTTTTGCCGATACACCTTGCCATCCTGCTCAACTGTCACGGAAAAGGTCAACAGTATTCGCGCTGCTTTTTCCGGCAGCACAATGGTATAAGCTGCTTGCTGTTGTTCACCTGCCGCCACTTCAACGCCGCTTGCGTTTAACACTTCCAGTTCCACGCTGTGATTGCCTTGCTCCGCAATGGCCTCCATTTGCACCGATAGCTTATTTTCGCCCTGCGTTGGCACGGTCAGCCAGTTTTCCACGTGAAACATAGCGGTACCAAGCCGACGACCATCCTCAGCCTTTTTCACAGCAACATTGTCCACCTTTAACTGAAAACAATTAAACTCCGTCCAAGCCTGTCCCACGCATAATATATCCGGCTTTTTCCTGTTATTCTTCGTTGTTTTGGAATCTCTGGCATTGGAGAGAAAGACCACGCCGATAATCAAAAAAATAACTGCTAGACCTGCCCATAAACCACCGCCGTAATAAAGCCCGCCACACAAATAACTCATACAGACGCAAATCAACGCATAGCTTAAAAAGAAAAACCCTCGCATTTCATTTCTCATAAAAAATCTCCTTTCTATGTTGCATTGGAATTATTTTTTCAATCCTTCCAATTCCACCACTTGAGCAGCTCCGGATTTCGTTCTTCCGGCGGCGTATTGGCATAATACACGGCACAGCGATACACATAAAGCACACAACGGTCTACCTGCACTCCCTTGCGGATACATTCCTGTTCATACATTTCCTGCGGATCAGCGCCGCGCAAGGAAGCAATATCCCTATAACCGATGGCCAATAAATCCTGCTCGGTCGTTTTTCCCACACCGGGAATCTGTCGCAACTCACCCATTTACATCGCTCCCTTCAGATGTTTCACGTGAAACATTTGCAAAATTATTCTAGCTGAGATTTTTCATCCAACTGCCGCACCAACGAAAAAAACTCATCATAATTTCCACTGACGTCTTCATAAAGAACAAATTGATTGCTGACAAACTGGTTACTGACTGAGAGCAAGAGAAACCCATCATCAGCAAGATAAAAATTTGCCCAGCATAAATTTTTATCAGATCTGCCTACTTGATAACAACTGTGTGCCTCATACACCACATGATGTGCAGCGTCCATATCTTCCCACGACGTTCCTCTGCGCACCAAATCCAAGTTTTGCAGTTCATCGTAAAACGCTCTCACATCAGCCGCATCAAGCATATGATGGTGTGTTTCCCAATCTGACCATTGATTTACATACATCCACTGCACCTTTTCTATTGCCGGCGGAAAAGTGCGCATAGGATATAATTCGGCCCACCCCGTTAACAACACACAAACCAGCAACAACACGCTTAATTTATACAAGCCTGTCCGTTTCGTTTTCACGCGAAACACCTCGCTTATCTTTTCTTTTCGCAACAAAAGCAACCTCGCAGCACTTATAAAAAGAACCGAATCACTTCCTAGCGTTTCATGGGAATGTAATTCGGCTAACAAATGGCGCAAACATATTTTGCGGCTGACAAAATATGCATCACACTGTTTCTTATTTAATTTTATAGCAACAAAACAATTTGTGCAAGTACTTTATGCGCATTTGCGGTAAATGTTTCACGTGAAACTTTTGCAAATCATCTAACGCCAATCCCATCAATAAAAGTTGCCGTTCAGTGCGTCAAATACCCGCTTCAAATCATCCTCACTGTAATACTCAATAATCAACCGACCGCTGCCATCGGTATTTTTTTTGATGCTGACCTTGGTGCTTAATTTTTCCGCTAATTGTTCCTGCAAAACCCGCAGATTATCGGGCAGCTTTTTATATTTGGCCCGATTATGAAATAAAACTTCTTTTTCTTCCCACTGCACCATGCCCGCATCTAAAGAGTTCTTCACCATTTTTTCTACGTCGCGCACAGAAAGATTGCTTTGATAAATCTCATGGGCGAAGGCGCTCTGCCATTCAGGAACGTCAATGCTCAGCATAGGCCGCACATGACCAGTGGTAAGCTTGCCCTCCTGCACCATCTGCTGCACGTCCTCCGGCAACGCCAACAGCCGCGTAATATTGGCAATGGCGCTACGGCTTTTCCCCATCCGCTTCGATAACCGTTCCTGGGTATAACCAAACCGGTTCATAAGCACATCATAGGCCCGCGCTTCTTCAATGGGCGTCAGGTTATCCCGCTGCACGTTTTCAATCAACGCCAGCTCCATCACCTTTTCATCGTCCATTTCCCGAATCAACGCCGGAATGGTGCTCAGGCCTGCCCGCTTTGACGCCCGATAGCGGCGTTCGCCGGCGATAATCATAAACTTATCGTCGCGGGGCGCAACCAAAATGGGCTGCAACACGCCATGCTCACGAATAGACTCGGCCAAATCAATCAGCTTATCCTCGTCAAAGGTTTTGCGCGGCTGATCCGGATTGGGAAATATTTTTTCCAGTTCAATCTCTACCACACCGTCGCTGCTATTGTGTGTTTCTACAATTTCTTCATACTCAGGCAACAACGCGCCTAGTCCACGGCCTAAGCCGCCTTTTGTCTTAGCCATGTTTGATTACCTCCTTGGCCAGCGCCAGATACGTCTCTGCGCCTTTGGATTTTGCGTCATAATCCAGAATGGACTGCCCAAAGCTAGGCGCTTCGCTAAGCCGCACATTCCGGGGAATTATGGTTTTAAATACTTTTTCTTTGAAATTTTCCCGCACATCGGCCACAACCTGATTGGACAGATTGGTGCGGTTATCGTACATAGTGAGCAGAATGCCTTCCATCTGCAAACCAGGATTGAGATTTTTCTGTACCAGTTTAATGGTGCTCAGCAGTTGGCTCAATCCTTCCAGCGCATAATATTCACATTGAATGGGCACCAAAAAGGTATCGGCTGCTGTGAGCGCATTCAACGTGAGCAACCCCAAGGAAGGCGGCGTATCAATGATGATGTAATCATAGTTGTCTTTCACATCGTCCAACGCATTTTTCAAACGCATTTCCCGTGAAATGGCCGCCACCAATTCCATCTCCGCGCCAGCCAGTTCCACCTTCGCGGGCAATACCGATAATTTTTTATTAACTTCCACCGTAATTTTATCAATGGGTACAAAATTCACCAGCACATCATAAGACGAATGTTCCAACCCATTTTTATTGATACCCAGCCCGCTGCTGGCATTGCCCTGCGGATCTAAATCAATGAGCAACACTTTCTTTTTATAATGGGCCAGACACGCAGCCAAATTGACCGACGTTGTCGTTTTGGCTACGCCGCCCTTCTGATTGGCAACAACAATCACTTTTCCCATACGATTCACTCCTTATCAGGATGCATGATTTTTCTCGCAAAATTTGCAAATGTTTCACGTGAAACATTTTTGTTTTTATTTTAATTCTATTATAAAGGAAAATTTCTCTGCTGAATATAGCAAACCGCGAAAAAATTTTGCGAATTTAAAAAATATTTTTGATTTTCGAAAAAAACGCCGCCCCAGATTTTTCTTCAAAGCAGTCAAATTTTTTCTGACGCCAAATTTTTCGATTTCGCAGGCTGACTATCTTTTTATGACTTATTTATCGCGTGACAAATTTTTCGGCGTTACAGACAAAAATACGGGGTCAAAAAATTTATAGTAATGAAGAAATTTTTTACCGCATATAAAAAACAGCCGCTCAAATAGAACGACTGTCTATGAAACAAAAAAATAATTGAACCAGCGCATAAAACTAAACCTATCCATTGCAATCATAATGGCGTTATGATTGTATTTCAATTCTCAGTTCTCAACAGGATTGTAAATGTTTCACGTGAAACATTTGCAATCCTGTTGGTCAAACATTTATCAAAAATAAACACATTCGCTTATATGACTAGCGTATCGCCTGCCCGCAAATACTTCACCTTTTCGCCCAGCTTGGCCCGCAGATATTGATAGGGACGATGCCCGGTGCAATGGAAGGTGTAATACTGACAGGAAAATTTGCTTAAATTATAGGCCAGCTTATCAAGAAATTCTGTATCTTCCGTTTTTCTCAGCACAGGGTCGGTGAGATGGAACCCGGAAATCACCACATCAATATATTTTCCGGTCAAAAATTTTGCCGTTTTGACAATATTAACAATGCCGCGATGGGCGCAGCCGCCAATCAACACAACTTTGCCATCTTCTTGAATGATTAAATTTTGCTCGTGGGTAAAAGCATCGGTTACGCGATGTTTCCCACGGGTTTCCCGCATAGAATTGTTAATGGATGGCACACAGCGATTGCCTTCCACGTCGGAGAATAAAAACAAGCTCTTGTCAATGATATAATGCTCTTTGGTGTAAACAATCCGTTTATTATTCTGAAATTTGGTGTCCAGCCCGCAGTAAATCGGCACCTTTAAAACTTTATTATAGTGAGGAAGAAATGCATCGGGGTGAATATAAATTTTGGCAGTGTGATTTACTTGCAAAAACGCGCTCAAGCCGCCGCCATGGTCGGCATGACCGTGGGAAATAATCACAATATCCACGGCTTTGATGTCCACACCGCACTGCTCGGCGTTGTGTAAAAAAGTCTCGTCAGGCCCTAGGTCAAATAAAATTTTATGCTGTTCTGTTTCAATGTACAAACACAATCCGTGCTTCTGTTTCAAATCCTTTTGTGCTGCTTCATTTTCTACCAACGTCACGATTTTCATATTCGCACCTCTGTTTCCCATTAACGCCCCATACCCAACAACGCGATCACAATGGCTACCGCCAAAATCAAAATACCCGGCCAGATAGATTTTTCCTTTGGTTCAGACTCGTCCTGCACCGCAGAGCCTTGCTGCTGCTCTTCAAATGCCTCGGCGTCGTCGCAGGCATCGGTCTGCGCCTCTAAAATGGCCGTCTCGCTGCCCTGCCGCAAACTCTGCAATAATTCCTGGGCGCGGGCAAAATCTTCCCGATGCACATACAAGGTTTCGCCATAAATGGAATAGCCCATATAGATTTTCATGTAGCCGCCTACGCCCGCTTCATCCTGCACCAGCACAGGAATCTGCGCCTGACGCAGCAAATCCTGCAGCATTTCCGATTCCACCGGATTTTGCGGTGTGGTCAGCGCAACCAATCCACTCTCTATTTTTTTCTGGCTCACGGCACACAACTCCTTTTTCTTTTTATTATACCACATCGATAAGCAAGCCGCGAATTTTTTTGCCGCTTTTTAGCCAGATGATTTCCGCAGGAAAATTGCAAATGTTTCACGTGAAACATTTGCAATTTAACAAAACAGAAACACTTTAAGCGACACCATAAACCTTCACCTCAGGCGCGGCACTCCATAAAGGCTGCAGCCCGACAAAGACGTCATGCTGAAACAACGCGCTCTGCAAATACGCCTGCGCATGATCTACACTATCAAAGCCGTGCAGAACCTGCACATCTTCATCGCGAATCAACAATTCCTTTGTCTGCGCGCCTGTAATCTCCTGCAAAAATGGTTCGCGGTACTTGCTGTAAATCTCGGCTGCAGCAGCCCGATTTGCTTTTTCGATTTTCATAGTAATTTCCAGATAAGCTTTTACATCCATCCCATGATACCTCCAATTTTTTATTGCGCCTTGCGCTTGTTCCTATTATAAGCGGGAGCAAAATCAAAAAAAAGACCTTAATAAAATGATAAGCTACTTATAAATTTCATAGTAACTTGCTTTCACCAACAGTTCTCTTTATAATTAGACGTAGATAAGGATGTGAAACCAATGTATCAGCCCAAACTGGAAAAAGATATCCGCTGTCCACTGGAATACGGTCTGCACATTTTCGGCGGAAAATGGAAATCTCGTATTATTTGCGTATTGGCAGCAAAAAAACAGCTGCGATATAAGGAGCTGCGCAGAGAAATGGTCAATATCACCGACGCTGTCCTTGCTGCCGCACTCAAAGAACTGTTGGCAGATAATATTGTCAAACGCCAGCAATATGAAGAAATCCCGCCGCGCGTTGAATATTGTCTCACAGAAAAAGGCGCCTCGATTGTGCCAATTTTACAAAGCATTTGTCGTTGGTCCGGCACATATCACAAAGAATGCAGCGAATACACGCCGCCGCAATGCAAAACATGCGATTACTGCTGATAATTTATAAATGTTTCACGTGAAACATTTGCAAAATTCTTATACAAACCGGTGATAACTTTGAACCATAACAATCCTCTTCTAAATTTTCTGCGCCAGTTGCCAATCGCTGTATGCGGTCTAACATTAGGATTAAGTGCGCTTGGAAACATGCTGGAAAAAAACGCCCTTTTCCATTGTCTTTATTTAAGCGCCGCAGCAGCATTGTGGCTGCTATTAATTCTAAAGTTTCTCTTTTGCTGGGCGCAGGCGCGGCAGGAGCTGCAAAATCCGCTGACCTTCAGCGTGTTGGAAGCCTTCTTTATGACCTTGCTGCAATTTTCTGCCGCCCTGTCCGTTATTTGCTATCGCGTCGCTTTTATATTCTGGGTGATTGCCAACGCAGGTCATATTATTCTGGTGTTGACATTTAGCCTGCGTTTTTTGCGTAAGTTTCAATTAAACGATGTGTTCGCTACTTGGAATGTTCTTTATGGCGGCAATATGCTTGCCGCAGTCGTCGCTCCCCATTTTCAGATGCAGCACACTGCGCAGTATATCTTTTGGATAGGCTTCCTGCTATTTTTACCGTGGTACTTTATTGCAGCTTACCGATATCACAAATTGCCGGTAGAACCGTCTGCGCTGCCTACGCTCTGCATTTTTGCCGCGCCTTTCAATTTAAGCTTAACCGCTTATCTGAGCTGTACGGCCCATCCCAATTTCATGCTGGCAGCCTTGTTTATCTGCCTGGGGCAAGGGGCCTATTTTTTTGTATTGTATCATTTGCCAAAGATTTTGCGGCTGCCCTTTTATCCCAGCTACGGCGCGCTCACCTTTCCCTTTGTGATTCCTGCCGTCGCGCTGCAAAAATTTATCTCGATATGCAATCTTCCTAATGCAAAGCTTATTGCTGTATGCAACGGTCTCATACTGGCAGAACAGCTTATTGCCGTTGTGATGGTTACTTACGCGCTGATACGGTACACGCAATTTTTCCTAAAAAACGTCCGATTATAATTTTTTCTGCACAATAAAAGAGCGCAAAGCAAGAAAATTGTTTCGCGCTCTTTTCCTATTGCTTTTTTATTCGGCAACTACAGAAATTCTCTGCTGCACATGGTTGCCTTTCACCGCTTCATCTACCATAGCGATGGCATAGTCGGCATAGCTGATGACGCTTTGCCCTTTGCTGTTCAGCAGCAATTCCTCGCCGCCTAACAGATAAGCGCCGGTTCTTGCGCCGTCAGCCTGGAAATCGCCGGCAGGGCTGATAAAGGTCCACTGTACATCCTTTCTGGCCCGCAATTCGTCCAGAGCTTTTCCCTGAGCGGCTGCCAGCGGTTTAAACATTTCTGGGAAGTCGGCGCCGTCCATAACCTGAGCGGTGTGTTCTGCATTCACATACAAGCTGCCTGCACCGCCTACCACCAGCAAACGGATTTTGGTGCCGCTCAATAAATCGCACAAATGTTTCAATGAAGTGCTGTGCTGCGGCAAGGTTTCCGGCGTCCATGCGCCAAAAGCGTCAATTACAACATCAAATCCCGCCAAATCCTGTGCCGTTAAATCAAATAAATCCTTAATCAGCGCTTTTTGGGCTACCGTTTTGTTTTCTCCGCGCACGATGGCTGTTACATCCAAGCCCCGTTCCACTGCTTCCTGCACGATTAATTTTCCTGCTTTACCGTTTGCGCATACAACTGCTACTTTCATGTTCATGACCTCCATAAATTTTATATTTTTTGTTTGTCTCACTTGCTATGCTGTTATTATAATTCTCTTTTTCAGGCATGAAAAGTACGCACAATCTTGTGGCATAGTTACCGTGGCGTAACCTTTGCGGCAGGAAGGGCGCTGACGGCGCTAAAAAAATTTTGCCGCAATCGGTTTCCAGCAGCAGCAAAAGGATGGGTGGGAGATTCGCCCACCCATCTGTCACAGCAACGGTCCAAAAAGGAGTCGGCAATTCACCGACCCCTTGCCCAATACCTACCAATCGGCAGCCGACGGTAGAACCAATCGTTATGCCGCCGCAGCCGCGCTATGGAAATTCTTTTATTTTTTCCCAATCGGGAACCGAATTTCTGTTTCCCACTCGTCTACATTCGTCACACCGTCTTGATGGCTCTTCCAATAAATATCGTAGGGCGTGCCGATGATTTCATAGCCGTTGTCAGCAATCCATTTGGTCAACGCACCGTAAGCGTCGGCCATAGACGAATAGGCGCCGCGATGTATGGTAGTGGCGCATAAGCCGCCTTGCAGCACACGGTCAGCCTGTTTGGCTTCTACTGGCGCCGCCACTTCCATATCGCTGCTGTCAGGATGAAACACCTTGTCATGATAAATGGTCATCACCGGCGCAACCACCTGGATATGTTCCCGCGCAACGCGCTCAAACAATTTGCTGTACGCCTGACAAAAATCCTCCACACTCATCTGCTGTCGATAACTGATAATCGCCATATCGTCGGTTTCTTTTAAGATAATCTGATATTGATTCTGATAACTCATAATATTTCCCGTCCTTTCAAAATCTCGTAGATGCTGCTCCAGCTCATGCACAATACTGTTGGTTTGTGTCACTTGCTGCTTTAAAATTTCTTTCTGCGCAGATAATTTTGCAACGAGTATACTCTGATTATCGGTGGACAAAAGCTGCTGAATTTCAGCCAACGAAAATCCGTAGCGTTTCAGACGCTGAATCAATAACAGCTGGGGCACTTGATTGGTTTCGTAATAACGATACCCGCTTTGTGAATCAATGTAGGCCGGCTTCACCAAATCCAGCTTATCATAGTGATGCAGCGCTTTGATGGTAACCTGACATGCGCGGGAAAATTCTCCAATACTCAACATACTATCCACTCCTCTAAATTTCCAATTCGAATTGTTATATTTAGTGTACTGTCTGACCTTAGGGCAGAGTCAAGAAGTTTTTCAAAAATTTTTTGTCGAATTATTTTCCGGGAAATACTTGTAGCAATAGAATTGCTGTCGAGCTATTTTATTTTTTTGAAGGCGGGAAATTTTTTTGACGAAAAAAATATTTCCCGCGCAATAATTTGGCAGGAAATAAAATCGTTCTTATTTATTTTTGCAAAAGCTCGTCGGTAATCGCCAGCACTTCCGCAGCCATTTTCTTTCGCATATAGTTTGTAATGCTGTGATGCAACGGAATCGCTGCGATCATCAATAGCAACCCCACGATGCCTAAAAATACACCCTGTATAAAATACATTTCCCAGCTTTCAATAGTAACACAGCACAGTCCAACACCGAAGGCTAAGATACCGATTAACCTTACAGCGATTGCTGCAATAACGCCGGGCAAATGCGTCTTTCTATCCAATCTACGCAGTTGTTCCATTTTATCTTCTGCCGGGGACAAATATTTTTGCCGGATGGCCAATATTTCCTCTTGCTGACGGGCTGAATAAGTGTAAGAAAAATTTTCTTTCTGCTCCCCAGTGACATGTGCAACGCACTCCTGATGTTTATTCAAGGTTCTTTCCCCCATTCCTCATGTTTTCTTGCTGTGCTGCAATTTTTTGTAGCTGCCGATTGCCATGTACAATCATATACAAAGCCATGGCAAATAGAAACACACACACCGCGCTACCGGTCCAAAAACTCATCGTGCGCCGCAAAGACAGTGTTCCCCCGAATGATTGAAACATGGCTGCCTGCAAAGATAGCATAGAAACCATCGCCGTAGCAAAGCTTATCATTTTTGCTGCCGATAAAATCGGATTGTACAGCTTTCTGCATTTGATCATATTTTTTATGGCATTTCCAAACGCGTAAAAGGCATACAGCGCCACTACATAGATGAGATAGCCCGGATATTGACGGCCATCGTGTCCATTTATCATCTGCCAGACAACGATAGTCATAGCCAAACTCATCATCAGCAACAAACCGCCGCAAAAACGATACTTTTTCAAGTTCCTCTGTACGCTATCGGTTCCTAAATGCCGCAACAATGAAAATTTAATCAGGCTCAAAACAAAGTAATACACACCCAGCGCACCAAACCAGGGCGAGCGGTCATACACGCCTATCGCAACATGAAAGGCGGCATACAAGCCGTGCATGCAGAAAGATGGATACAGACCCAGCCGCGTGCGAAACACAAAATCGGTAAGATAACGGCTGCTGAACTGATGATGATACAAAAATTGCCGGATAGCCCGTCCCTGTTTCCATCCCAACGCGCAAACAATCACCAGCGCATAAAAAGAGACTACATAAGTCACGTAGGCCAGAATGGTATCTTCCTTCTGGGCAGTAAAAACATATACCAAAGCTGCTGCGGAAAGCAGGGCTAACAAAACCACCCACAACCAGCCAGGATACAGGCAGTGCCATAGAAAGGTTCGCCAACGTTTTTTATCGCTCATTTGGGCAACCGCACGGTAAAGGTGCTGCCTACACCGACAGCACTTTCTACCGATATTTCCCCGCCAATAATATCTACAATACGTTTCACCAGTGCCAAACCCAAGCCGTTGCCCTGCGTGGCGTGGGAGCTGTCGCCCTGATAAAATTTTTCAAATATACGCCGCCCAACCTCGGCGCGGATGCCGCAGCCGGTATCCGCAATACTGACCACCGCCCATCGGCCGGTTTCTGTTACAGTTACGGCAATGGCGCCGCCATCCTCGGTAAATTTAATGGCATTGGAGAGCAAATTATTCCACACCAGCATCAGCAATTCGGCGTCGGCTTCCACCTGCACATCGTCAATGGCAATTTCTAACTGCAAATTTTTTTTGTCCCACAAATCTTCCAAGGCTAACACGCATTCCCGCAGTTGTTCTCCCAAATTGTACTGCGTTACATCGGGAAAAATATTTTGATTTTCCAGCTTATTCAGCCGCAAAATATTGGTAATCAACTCGGAAAGCCGCCGTGCGGCGTCGGCAATGGCGCGGGTATATTCGGCTCGTTGGCCCGCCGTAAGATTGGGCGCCTGCAGCATGGTGGCATAGTTTTGCATCACGGCCAACGGCGTTTTCAATTCATGGGACACACTGGCAATAAAGTCGGTGCGCAAGGTTTCAATGCTGGACAGTTCTTCCGCCATTTTATTAAAATCGGCAATAATCACATCAAATTCATTCATCCATTCCAAACCGTGCAGCGGCTGAATCCGCACCGAAAAATCGCCCTGCGTAATCCGCTGGGTAGCCTGCAGAATGCGCCGCATGGGACGTTCCACCATATACTGTTGCCGCACTCCGTCGCAAACTGTAAATACCAAACTTAGAAATATGACATTGCAAAAAGTAAGGATGGCGCTGCCGCGCACATCGGTAACCGTTACCCCTAACGTTCGCAAAAACAAAATAAAATTGGTTGTCACCACAAAAGAAATCAGCAGAAAAAACGTTACATAGCGCCGCGCCGAAAATAAGCTGCGATGAACCTTTTGACTAACGTTGTCCGCTTTCATTTCAGCACCGCCTTATACCCCAGGCCATGGACTGTCACAATTTCAAAATCCTCACAGGCCGACAATTTATCCCGCAGCTTGGTGATATACACATCCACCACCCGCGGCCCGGAAGCGCTGTCAGCGTCCCAAAATTCGTCCATCAACTGGGCGCGGGTAAAGGTTTTGCGCGGATAGGACAGCAGCTTGTAAAGCAGATTAAATTCCCGCACTGTCAGCGCAATTTCCGCATCGTCCAAATAGGCGGTATGCTCTTCGGCATCCAGCGTCAACGCGCCTACCGTCAGTTTTTTGCTGCTGGCAATTTTAGACCGCCGCAGCAGCGCGCCGATGCGCAGCACCAATTCGTCTAAATCCACCGGCTTCACCATATAATCGTCGATGCCTGCGCGAAAGCCCCGTTGTTTGGCCGACAAATCGTCCCGCGCTGTCATAAACAAAATAGGAATTTCTGCATTCAGCTCCCGTACCGTCTGGGCAAATTCAAACCCGTCCACACCGGGCATCATAATATCTGAAATGATGAAATCAAAAACGCCGCCATACATAGCATCATAAGCTTCCGTGGCGCTCAAACAGCCTACGGCGTCATAGCCCTGCTGTGTCAAAAAGGAACACACCACCTTATTCAGTTCCCTATCGTCCTCTACTACTAAAATGCGCACCATCCCTACACCTCCTCAGCGTATTTTTTTTATTATACCACCGAATTGTTAAAGTTTTGTTTCCATTTCAGAGGCAAGCAAAAAATCTCTGCCGCAGTTTTTGCACAGCGGCAGAGATTGGACAGCACAGCTGCCGCGGATAGGGGATACGGCAGCTGCGAACGAACGATAGGAATTGTGGATTACTTGTCGTTTTTATCCACAATTTCTTCGGTTTCTACTTTTTCTAAGAAAGTATCCACAAACTTATCCTCAATTTTCTGGTAGTTATCCACAATTGTGCTTTCAATTTTTTCGTAAGTATCCACAACACCGTCGCGAATTTTTTCATAGGTTCCTGTTACCAGCTTCTCCACACCTTTCGGCGTTTTTAATTTGTACTCTGTCATATTCTACACACTCCATCCTTAAAAATTTTAGTGAATTCCTTTTAAGATAGGAATCAAACACAGCAGCAACACAATCCCGATCAGACCAATCACCACGCCAACCATCAGATATTCGGTCCAAACCATGACCAGACACATGCCTACGCCCAACGTCAGCACGCCTACAACTGTCAACAAAATAGCGCCGATGGTTTTGCCGTCCGGCACCGCAACGATTGGCTTTCCTTCCATCTTGCGGCGTACCATAACCATAATCAGTAACACAATCAAACCTGCGCAGCCCAATACCAACCCCTGATTAAAGGCATTCCATTCCGGCAGCAGGCACATGCACATCCCTAAGGCAAACAGCACAAGCCCTACTACACTGAACAACAACGACACAAAATTTTTCTTTTCCATTTCTTTTTGCAAACCTCCTGTCATTTCGGACATTTCATTCACCCGATATTTGTATCTTACGCCGCTGTTGTTTGCGAATTAATAATAAACTGTTTCCGAAATGTTAATCTTGAAAATTACGGTAAATCAAAGAGCCTGCCGCAGCAGTATCGCAACCAATACTGCCACGGCAGGCTCTTTTTATTAAAAAATCGTACTAAGTTGCTTGGCTCACCAGGCTGTTGCCCACCATGCCCGCAACAACGATAAAAATGCCGCACAGGCCCAGCATGTCGGGCACGCTGTCG
The DNA here is from genome assembly GCA_902492275.1 of uncultured Peptococcaceae bacterium. Classification (GTDB taxonomy): domain Bacteria; phylum Bacillota; class Peptococcia; order Peptococcales; family Peptococcaceae; genus UBA7185. Next base: position 16,148 of record CABUKW010000003.1, on the reverse strand, counting down.
CCTAAGAATAAAATGCCGCCCAGCAGAGTGAACAGCACCTCGCCTGATTGGGTGGCTTCGATGACAGCCAGCTGCCGCGGATTTTCTTTTACCAAGTCGGTCGCTTTAAAAAATAAAATGGTGGCAATCACGCCGGAAAACAGCGCCACCGCCAACGACTGCACCATCTGCCCGCCGGAGGGCAGACCGGCGCGGCCCAAAGCCACCGCAGAACACAGCAGCCAAAAGGGCATACTGCACAACGTCATGCCAAAAACCCGCTGCAAGGTGGTTAAGTCCGACAAAATCATCATCTTGCGGTTGCCCAGCGGATAAGAAAAGGCTGCCACCAAAATCAGCGCCAACGGCATCAAAATATTTTCCACAGCGCCGACGCGGATGTTGGGCACTTGCAGCAAAAAAATGCCGCACAGCACCAAACAGGACATCAAAAAATTTTTCACCGGCACAGCGCGGCCAAACAGCGGCGTCAGCAAAACGCCGGCCACGATGGTCAGCTGCCAGGTGGCCGCCACAAACCAGGATTCGCCGTAAATAGACGCCATGGTGAGGGGCATATAGAACAAGCCGAAGCCAACCGTACTCCACAAAATCCAGCGCTTAGGCTTGCGCAAAATCTCTGTCTGGATTTTGGGCCAAGAATGCTCCCGCCACACCAACGCCGCCAGCATGGGCAGCATAAACAGATACCGCAGACAGGCGCTCCACAGCCAATAGCCGCCGCCCAAATTCATGCTGCGATTTAAAATAAAGGTAAAGGCGAAGAAAAAGGACGCCAAAATGCCGTAGCCAAGTGCTTTCTTCATGTTGTCATCGCTCCTGTTGTCTCATTTTTCCTGTACCTGTATAGTGTAACATATCCGATCTTTTTATTGGTGTAAGCATTCTTAATCCCAGCTATTGATTAGCCATTTCCTCATCCTGTACATAAGCCATTTCCGGCTCGATTATCACAGCGTCGCCTTCCAAACAAGTTGTATTGAAAAAATCTTCAAAAAAAGCCAGCGGAACAAAGGTACGGCCTCCATCCATCACGATTGCTTCCGCCGCTTCTATTTGTCGGCTCAAATCAATCACCGTCAGCTTTCCTTCAAAAGCGACTATTTTCGTTCCGGGCTGCAGCATCGCTTTTTGCGTATAAGCGTCCTCCACTGTAACCTGACCGGTTTCCGCCTGCCAGACGACAGAATAGCCCAGGGCTTCTGCAATGGGGCGAAGCGGCACCATCAGCGTTTCGTTTTTGTAATAGGGCTTCGCGGATAAATGGCCGAGCGCTTCCCGTTCTGCGCCGACTAAGATTTCAAAATTACCTATCTCCTGCCGATGCGCTGGTTCTGCCGCCCAAGCGGAAGCGGTTACGGTTACAAACAAAACGCTCGCTGCTAAAAAAAGACCTGCTAAAAATTTTTTCATAGCCACACCTCATTTCCTTGTATAAAGACGTACTTTCTTTGTAGACGAACATCTCGCACAGCCGGTTCCCTGTAAACTTCCAAAGGACAAGCTGTTTTTTCCGTCGGCATTTTTTGCGCCGCCACCGGTACCTCTATGATTTCCTTGTTGTTTCTGTATCACATTTGTGATAGAATAATTGCGTTGGCTATAGAAAAGCCGCTTTTTTTATAGTTTTTAACGAAATACTGTATACAGGAGGTAGTCATGAAAGAAAAATTGTCCTTTTCCCAACTGCTATCATTATCGCTCATGCTCTTTGCGCTGTTCTTCGGCGCCGGGAACATGATTTTCCCGCCGGCTATGGGACAGGCTGCCGGTACCAACGTATGGGCCGCGCTGGCTGGCTACGTGGCCACCGACGTGGGGCTGCCGCTTATCACCATCGCCGCCGTTGTGTTTGCCGGCCGTTCTCTGCTGAAATTGCTGAGCAAAGCAGGCGCGCGGTTTGCCGCCTTTTTTGCCGCGTTGATTTATCTATTAATCGGCCCCTTATTCGCCATTCCCCGCACCGGCAGCGTGTCCTTTGAACTGGCGCTGCTGCCCTTTTTAGGCGAAGGGGCCAACACAATGCTGTTTTCTATTTTGTTTACGGCTGTCTTTTTTGGGCTGACCTATTTTCTCTCGGCCAATCCGCAAAAGATTGTCTACATCGTGGGAAAAATTTTGACGCCGATTTTGCTGCTGTCCATTTTCATTATCGGACTAAGCGCAATCGTTCATCCCATCAGTCCGTTAAACGCGCCGGTAGGTGATTATGGCTCCATTCCTTTCTTCAAGGGATTAATCGAAGGCTATCAGGCGCTGGACGCTTTGGCCGCCGGCGTTTTCGCCCTCATTGTCATTGAGAACGTAGAAGGCATGGGTATCCAAAAAGAAGGCAACATCGTAAAATATACGTTGCTGGCCGGTTTATTGGCCGCTGTCGGCTTGGCGGTGGTCTACGGCATTTTGGCCTATGTAGGCGCTACCTCCAGCGCGCTGGGCCAATTTTCCAACGGCGGTCAGCTTTTATCGGCGGTGGCCAACTCTATGTTTGGCACAGTGGGGATGCTGATTTTAGGCGTAGCGGTACTGTTCGCCTGTTTGACAACCGCCATCGGCTTAACCACCTCGTTCGGCGATTATTTCAGCCGCACCTATGTGAAGCTGGAATACAATCATGTAATTATCGCCGTTTGCGTGTTCAGCTTTTTCATCAGCAATATTGGCCTGACCCAATTAATCAGCATCACATTGCCCATTTTGCTGATGGTTTACCCCATATTGATGGCGTTGGTGGCCGTCTCCTTTTTGGACAAATGGCTGCAAAGCCGTCAAGCCATTTATATCGGCATTTTGGTCGGCACCGCGCTCATCAGCATTCCCAACGGCTTAGAAGCGTTGGCCGCCAACTACGGCCTGTCGCTGGGTATCCTCAGCCAATGGCTGCAGCTGGTGCCCCTGTACGATCTCAGCCTGGGCTGGATTGTTCCCGCTATCCTGGGCGGCCTCATCGGCGCACTGGTACACGCCATACAAAAGAAATTCTAAGAACAAAAATTGCAAATGTTTCACGTGAAACATTTGCAATTTTTTGCGCCTTTTTCCCTTGGTGCGGCTGAAAGTTTATGTCGCTGACAGACAGGTTTTGATATGCTTCCATCAAAATAGCGAAATAGCAGTTATCTAATATCGGCAACTGCCTGACAAACTGGAATTGTTATTCCAATGCTTTTTTTAAGTCCATAACAAATTTCTCTTGCTGCTTCTTCAGATAGATTTTTACAAAAGGTTTCATAAACCATTTTTTAGGTGTCACATTTTCTGTAAAATCAATTTGTGTTTCACTTCCCTTAGCTGTAAAAGTACCAACCCAATGCCCCGTCATATTGCTATTTTCCATGTCAAATTCCCATCGTTTATATGGCTCAACACTAGTAATAGAAAATTTAGTAGCATATCCGTCTTTAGTGTACTCAATAAATTGCTTGTCATTTATGATTTCTGTTTTAGTTAAATCGCTTCGCCATATATTATATTTATCGACAGCTAAAACAATATTCCAGACTTTATGAATATCGCTATTGATAATTGTATTTATATTCGATATTGCCATTTTTTCTCCCCCTTTCAAAATCTCAATTTATCGTCCCAATTATAGCATGAACCACAATGCATTCTCATGTTAGCTTCTTGCATACTCCCATGTCCAACGCCAACAGCAAAAAATGTTTCACGTGAAACATTTGCAATTTTTTTATTGCGCCCATTTTCCTTTTGCACTGCTGAAAGTTTATGTCGCTGAAAGACAGCTTTTGATATGCTTCCATCAAAATAGCCGAATGACAGTTATCTGATAAACTGGAATCTTGTCATTTCATCAAAATGCGATGTCTTTGTAAGCGATTTCGTCAATCTCCTCATTCAAAAAAGCAACCCCTATTCCATTATCGTCCAAATCTTCTCCGCCCCATGCTTTCGAAAATAAAAGGTAAATAGTGTGACCGCCCTTTGCCTCCATAAGATATTCGCTGGGAATTACGATAGATTCTACTGTTACTGCACGTAAAAGAGCTTCTTTCGTTTCAATTTCCGGCCACCATATGGCAAGTTCTTCTTCGTCATCCGGTCCCCACGAAAAGCGTTCTTCCTGGTTGTAATAGTCTATTAACGCTTTTATCAACTTAGGTTGCAAAACAGGCCATTCTTTCATAAAACATTGGAATGCTTCATATTGCTTTTGTGTAATTCGTTCATCATCAAATTCTATTAATAATTTTACGGGATACGCAGTACCCGCAAATTCAAGTATGAAATCTCCATTGAAATAAAATTCGTCCTTTTCTATTTGACCAAATATAGAATCTATCATTCTATTAGTCTCCTTTCAAAATCTCAATTTGTCATCCCAATTATAGCATGAACCACAATGCATTCTCATGTTAGCTTCTTGCATACTCCCATGTCCAACGCCAACAGCAAAAAATGTTTCACGTGAAACATTTGCAATTTTTTTATTGCGCCCATTTTCCTTTTGCACTGCTGAAAGTTTATATCGCTGAAAGACAGCTTTTGATATGCTTCAATCAAAATAGCCAAATAGCAGTTATCTGATAAACTAGAAGTTAGCTTTCTAAGCAGCTTACAATTTCTTCTATTTCCATACAAGCGTCCTCAACCCTGATTTCTGTTTCTTCATCAAAAAAGCGACTCCCTCCTGCTAATTGATCAATCAAACCAATTAACGCTTTAACATCACAATTCAAAACAAATCCTTGTTTTTTCCATGTTGGAATTTCAATTAAAATTTGATTTTTAATATCTGAATATTTCGCTTCATCAAAGATATTCTCATATCGTAACTTTACAAGAAATCCATTTTCTGCATTTATTAAGTCACTTAATTTTGACATAAAAGCCTCCCGTCAACTTCCGATTTATCATCCCAATTATAGCATAAACCATCTTGCTTTTCCATGTTAGATTAGTGAACGCGCCTCCGCTATCTTTACCGACGGTATAGCAGACAACACACCCTTCCCTGTTATCTTTTCTTCACCTTCGGCGCGGTGAGCCGGTAGCTTTCGCCAATCATGTCGCGGATATCGGAATCGTCCACGGTGCCATTGAGAATGATGGAGTTCCAATGGTCTTTGTCTAAGTGATAGGCCGGAATAACGGCTTCGTATTTCTGTCGCCAAAACTCCAGCCAGCCCGGCGCGCATTTGACATTAATCCAGATATGGCCTTGCCGTTCAAAAATCCAGGCATAGGCTTTTTTATTTTGCCGGTGCCGCATTACAGTCCAGTTTTTATCGGCAAAGGGATAGTCCTCGTACACATCGGGCAACTGCAGGCAGCAGGCAATGGCTTCCGCTCTGGTTTGCATAATTCTCCACTCCTCTAAATTTCTTAATCGGAAATTTTAAAAATGTTTCACGTGAAACATTTGCAATTTTTTCTCTTTCTGTTTGATCAGGCGGAACGACCGTCGGCTTGGGCGATGGCTGGCACAAAGCGCAGCCATTTTGTCCGCACCTTCCAGCGGCTGCGATTGGTCTGCTGCTTGTCCGCCTTTACAATACGCATAGACTCCGACAACAAATCGGCAAAGAGCTGATTCAGCGAGCCGCCCTGCTGTAATTTATGCATCACGGCCTGGGCCTTTTCGTTGCGCAGACAAAACTCCCAGCGGGTCCATTGCTCCGGCAACACTGTCCAGTGAACGCCGCGGGCATTCTGTTCCAACCGTTTATCGTACACCCGCAAAAACATATCAGAACGGGTAGAACCTATATAAATCACTGCTTTATCATTCTCGCCACTAGTCAAAGAATAACCCATACTGACATCGCAGCCACGCCATTGACTAATAATTTCCATACTACGGGCATGGTCAACCAACTGGGCCACAGTATACCAATTTCCGGTTTTATCATCCAAAGCCAAATCCAGCCGCGTCACCTGCACACACAAAGCGGACAACGCCATGAGCAAATCCAAAAAGGGCATCACTTCTTGCAGATAGGCACAACCCCGCCCGGTTATGATAACATGAACCCCTTGCTGCACACCACCATCGGCCCAAATGGTAATCAGCTCATCGCCCAGCGTATACTTGGTGCCATACCCATGATAACTTCCCCGTGATTTTTCAAACTGCTCTGGCGATAGCCTGAGAAGCCGCTCCATGATGGCCGAAACAGAAAAATCCCAGAGCGTAAACTCAAACCAGTCCAAACCCGCAATACAATGCCCCTTGAGAGTACTTTGCGCTGTATTGTCCACCCCCCTAATAGAGCTACCAATACAAGATTCTCTTTCGTTTTGATCCATGCCGTTCTCCTTTGCTGAAAAAATGGCTGCAAATAGACTGCCTTTTCTGTAAATTTTTTCTTTTCCTTTATTATACAGTACAGTAAAAAGAAAAGCAAGAAAAATTTGTAAAAATATGAATTTTATTTCCTTGACAGGGCTTGCGCTGCCAAAATTTTTTTATCGCGGCATAAAAAAGGCAGCCCCCAAAGGGACTGCCGATGAATCAGCTCATAAAAGATGCTTCACTTTCTTGTAGATGTCGCCGACGCCGTCATTGCGCAGCTTGGCCGCCAGTAGATTGTGCAGCTCCTGCTTGTTTTTGCTGCGCCGCAAGCAGTCTAACACAACGGCAGACAAGCCGGCGTCGGCAAAAAGCGCCTCCACCTGTTGCTGCAGCGGGTCCTTCGGCGCTTGCTCCGGCTGCTGCGCAGGCTGCAATTCGCCAGTCTGCACAACGGTAATCTGCTGCTCTGACCAGAAACGCACCACGCTCTGAAAGCCCGTGTCGCGGCTGATAATATAAAAGGATTGCCCCGAATTCTGCGCAATCAGGTAGCCCAGATAGCTCACCAACTGAAAATCCAGCGCGTTCTTTTTGCAAGCCCCCACTTTAAAATAGTGAATCTGTGCTTTCGATTCATTTAAGCGGCGGTGTAAATCGAAGGTTAAGCGGTCTGCGTGCTCGCTGTAAAAGATAATCACTTCATCGGCTGCCGTCAACTGCTCTACGCCCTGCAGCCCTTCTGTATTCACGTTTTCATAATCAACTAAATAGAATGCCATAGCTTGTCTCCTTACCTTGCCAACAAAATTTATACGATAAATTTAGTTTAACATCTGCCCGTTGCTTTGTCGATGTTTTTCTTTTTCCAGTGCTGTGCTTCCATATTGCTTCGCTAGCAGAAAACCGTTATATAAAACAAAAGAAGGCACGCAATGTACCTTCTTCTATACGCTATCCAATTTTATCGGTCATCATCTATTTCTGATTACCTTCTATATTTATTTGATTATTTGACTGGCTTTAACTCTGCATACCCGTTCCAAGCAAACAAGGCTTCTTCCGTTTCATCTCCATATACCTGCTCCACATTGCAAATATATAGATAATGGTCGCCCACTTCATAATACTCCTGCAAGCTGCACACAATGGCTACACGACTGTGTACAGGAATTTGTATTTCGCAATCTGCGATCGATTTCAACTCAATTCCAAACTCTTTTGCTTTATCGGTGTCCCGCCCAGTCGTGCTGCCGCAGCCCATCACTTCTGCCGCCATAGATGCACCGGGAACTGTGAGAATTACAGTTTTATGTGCCCTCACCATTTCTCCGCTGTAAGATGTTTTCGCCATAGCAAAGGCAATCATGTTAGGATGAAACGATAGATAGGTCCACCAGGAAACTGTGGCCAGGTTGGTGCCGCCGTCGGGCCGTTTGGTGCAAACAACCGTCACTGGATTTGGTGATGTCAGCTTAGCTGCTTTCGGTAAGTTTATTTGTTGCATAAGAAAAACTCCTCTCCGTTTTTATTGAACTGCACTATGCTTGAATGGAATTTCCCAAGCGATAGGCGTCCTCCAATTCTTTTCTCCCTTTGATATCGCCAATTTCCATCACGCCGCCGCACAGCACTTTGCCTAAGCTCTTCCAGCCTAAGTGCCGTTCTAACCGGTCGTACCAGTATTGGCTTTCTTCAAAACCGTAGCCTTCGGCGGCCATCAGCAGCACCGTTTCTTTTTGCGGATTGCGATAGTTGGCGTCACATTCGGCAACGGCGAACAGTCTGTCGAAGGCTGTCTTTAGCTGTCCGCTTATGGTCCAATAATATAAGGGCGAGGCCAACACCAAAACGTCGGCTTCTTTGTAAGCCGGATAAATTTTTTCCATGTCGTCCTTTTGTACGCAGGGACTGTCGGGATTTTTTCCGCCGCCAAAACAGCCTTTGCAGCCGTTAATCTGCATACTGCCCAAATCAAACACGGTTACCGTGTTGCCTGCCTGCTCAGCGCCGCGCACAAACTCGCGCACCAAAGCTGAGGTGTTGCCGCTTTTGCGGGAACTGCCGTTTAATACGATGATCCTTTTACCCATTTGAAGTTTCCCCTTTCCAATCATGCAAATTTTATGTTCTTTCTGCATTGACAATCCTTTCTTCTATAACTAGAATTATAGTCAGAATTTACTGTTTGAGAAGTACGCACATTTTGGTGCGATACTTACATCGACTTTATATACTTACGCAAAGGAGAGTGTCTGGATGGAAACGCGCTGTATTTCTGCCGAATCGTTGGAAACCACCGGCTTCAGCTATACCTTATCGCTCATCAGCGGAAAATATAAGATGACCATTTTGTATACGCTGATGGAGTTTGGCGTGGTGCGGTTTAACGAGATGAAAAAATATATCGGCGGCATTTCCTATAAAACGCTGAGTTCTTCGCTCAAGGAGCTGGAAGCCGACCAGCTGGTGCATCGGGAAGAGTATCCGCAAATTCCGCCCAAGGTGGAATATAGCTTAACGGAGCGGGGCAAATCGTTAATCCCGATTTTGGACGGCATGTGCGAATGGGGCGATAAAAACCGTCTGCCGCAGGCTGAAACATGAAGTCGCCAGAAAAAAAGAAACAGGTGCTTTCCCTGCCTGCCGTTTTATTGTATAATAGAAACGCTGTGAACTTACTGTTAAGAAATTACCTAAAGAAGGAATGTGACTTTTTATGAATATTGGACGGAATGATCCCTGCTGGTGCGGCAGCGGATTAAAATATAAAAAATGCCATCTCAACGCGGACGCCAAGGTGGCCACCTACGCCTTAAAGGGCTTTGAGGTGCCGGACTTTGAAGCAATCCGCACGATAAAGGAGTTGGAGGGCATTCGGGCCAGCTCTGCCATCAACACGGCTGTGCTGGACTATGTTGCCGCCCATATTCATGTTGGCATGAATACGGAGGAAATCAACACGTTAGTGCATGATTTTACAGTGGCCCACGGCGCTATCCCTGCGCCGCTCAACTATGAGGGCTTTCCCAAAAGCGTCTGCACTTCCATCAACAACGTAATTTGCCACGGCATTCCCTCGCCGGATGTCGTTTTAAAGGAAGGCGACATCGTCAATGTGGACGTTTCCACCATTTACAAGGGCTTTTACTCCGACGCCTCTCGTATGTTTACCATCGGTCAGGTGTCGCCAGAACGCCGACGCCTGGTGGATGTGGCCCGTGAATGCTTGGAGGCCGGTTTGGCTGCCATCCGTCCGTGGGGTTTTCTGGGCGATGTGGGCGCTGCTGTGCAGGAACACGCCGAAGCCAACGGCTATTCGGTTGTGACCAAGTTTGGCGGTCACGGCTGCGGTATCGAGTTCCACGAAGAGCCCTTTGTGGCCCATGTAGGCCAACGGGGCACCGGTTGTCTGCTGGTACCGGGCATGACCTTTACTGTAGAGCCGATGATTAACGCCGGTGTTGCCGATTTATTTATCGATGAGAACAACGGCTGGACCGTGTATACCGCCGACGGTAAGGATTCGGCCCAGTGGGAGCATTTTGTGCTGGTTACGGAGGATGGCTTTGAAATTTTGAGCTATTAATTTGAAGCTGTGAATAGAAATTTAGGAGAAGGCCTATGTTTTATGAAAAAGCTGCGTATAAAGAATTAAAACGCAAAACCTCTCGGGACTGCATGATTTGTCTGGGCAAATGCAGCGGTCACAAAGAGATTGATGAAAAAGAGACTGTGAGCATTTTAATCGCCGAGCAGGGATTTTTTTGGAGCGGGCCAAGGGGCAGGACGCCATCGTGCTGATGAATCAGGTGCAAAGCTATAAGCAAACCGACAGCAGCATCGTGCTGAAAACGACGGACCCTATGGCCAAACGCTTAACGCTGTACATTCGCAGTCAGCTAAATCGCAACAAGGGCTGCAAAATTTTGGAGAAACACATCGCGCCTGCCGCGCCAAAGGCAGAAGAAAAATAAAAACACAACAACGGAGAGAGGAGTCGGTAAATCACCGACCCCTCTCTTTTTTGTCATATCTCCGGCAATCTGGCCTGACGGCCACCGGAGGGATAGGCAAAGAGTAGCAAAAAGAAAATCTCAAACAATATTGTTGTAAAAATTGCTGTTGAATTTTACAGCAGATTGAGATACACTATGATTAGAGAGGAGTTGAGCCATATGCCGAACATCAAACCAATTTCTGATTTGCGCAATTATAGTGAGGTCTTGCATGATGTTGCAATCGGCGCTCCTGTTTTTTTGACCAAGAACGGGCGAGGCCGATATGCAATTCTGGATATACAGGATTATGAAAAGACCCAGGCTACAATCCAACTGATAAACGAGCTTGCCAAAGGCAGGAAATCCGGCGAGGAAAACGGGTGGCTGACATTAGAAGCCGTGGAAGAGCGCTTGGGAATTGGCAATGAATAATCTGTATTTATCCGAGGAGGCTCAGAACGACCTAATTGAAATCAAGACCTATATCGAGGAAGATCTTCTAAATCCTTCTGCAGCGCTGGCAGTTATCAGTAAAATCACAAAAAGTCTCCGTATTTTGAAAACATACGCACAAGCAGGCACTGCACTGTCCGCCATTGCAGATGTAGAGAGCGATTACCGCTTTATAGCCAGCGGAAACTATCTGAGCTTTTACCGCATCTGTGAAAACGAAATTTACGTGGATCGTATCCTTTATGCCCGTCGTGATTACATGCGCACCTTATTTGAAGACATTGCAGCAGATAAATCACCATATCAAGAATAAACAAAACCGCACCAAAAAAGAGAGGAGTCTGTAAATCACCGGCCCCTCTCTTTTTTTCATATCTCTGGCAATCTGGCCTGACGGACAGCGGAGGGATAGACAAAGGGAAGCAAACAAAAACGGATAGGTCGCAAAAAAAACGACAATGAATTTCCCCCAATACGCGCATTGACACGCTTCTTATCCCTGTGCTATCCTGATACGGTATACAAAATTCAATTCAATAAAAAAAGGGGGCTTTTGCTGTAATGGAGAAACGTGAACGATTTTCGTCCCGCTTGGGATTTATTCTCATTTCAGCAGGCTGCGCCATTGGACTGGGGAATGTATGGCGGTTTCCGTTCATCACCGGTCAATATGGCGGCGCAGCGTTCGTTTTAATTTATCTGTTGTTTCTTGTCATTCTCGGCATGCCTATTATGGTAATGGAGTTTTCGGTAGGCCGCGCCAGTCAGAAATCGGCGGCGCGCAGCTTTCATGTTCTGGAACCGAAGGGCAGTAAATGGCATCTCACCAGTTACATCGCCATAGCAGGCAATTATCTGCTGATGATGTTTTACACCACAGTAGGCGGTTGGATGCTGGCCTATGTGCTGAAAATGCTGGCTGGAGAATTCAACGGCTTAACGCCCGAGGAAGTGGGCGGCGTGTTTAACAGTATGCTGGCCCAGCCTGGCTATATGACCGCGTGGATGATTGTGACGGTGCTAATCGGCTTTTTGGTGTGCAGCATGGGCCTGCAAAACGGCGTGGAGCGCATCACCAAAGCTATGATGAGCTGCCTGTTTATCATTTTGATTGCGCTGTGCATCCGCAGCGTAACACTGCCCGGCGCAGGGGCGGGGATTGCGTTTTATTTAATTCCCGATTTTTCACGCATGGTGGAAGCAGGTATGGGCGAAGTCATTTTTGCCGCTATGGGGCAGGCGTTTTTCACGCTGAGCTTAGGAATTGGCGCTATGGCCATCTTTGGCAGTTACATCAGTAAGGACCGCTCTTTAACCGGCGAAACCATCAGCATTTGCGCGCTGGATACGCTGGTGGCTTTGCTGGCTGGCTTGGCCATTATTCCTGCCAGCTTTGCCTTTGGTATCGACGCCGGACAGGGGCCGGGCCTGGTGTTTGTGACACTGCCTAATATTTTTAATCAGATGGCCGGCGGTCAGCTGTGGGGAACGCTGTTCTTCATCTTCATGAGCTTTGCGGCTTTGTCCACCATCATTGCTGTATTTGAAAATATCATCAGCTTTGCCATGGATTTGTGGGGCTGGGAGCGCAAAAAAGCTGTTATCTTCAACGTCATTCTGATTATCATTCTATCCATGCCCTGCGTGCTGGGTTTCAACTTATGGAGCGACTTTGCGCCGCTGGGCGACGGCTCCACCATTCAGGATTTGGAAGATTTCATCGTATCCAACAATCTGCTGCCGCTGGGCAGTCTGCTCTATCTGTTATTCTGCACCAGCAGATATGGCTGGGGCTGGCATAATTTTATTGCTGAAGCCGACACCGGTTCCGGCATTAAGTTCCCGAAGGCAATTCGTTTCTATGTAAGCTACATCCTGCCGTTGATTATCCTTTTTATCTTTGTGATGGGTTATTGGCAGAAATTTGCCGGCTAAACAAAAAACAGACCAGAAATCAAAGCCGATTTCTGGTCTGTTTTTTACTGCGCTGCTGCGGTGTTATTCATCATAGATGACGATTTTCTATTCTTTTGCTATAATCACGGCAGAAGCCTATCAACATCAACTGCCCATGTCCCGCCGCAAATATCAACAATTCAAAGCGCGCATAATGAACTTGTAAAGCTACCACTTTTACAGGAAAATCGACCACTTTTGCAGAAGCTATTGCAATAAGATACAATAAGAACTTTTTTAGAAAGGCTGAAAAAAATGCATACAACGCAATACGAAGAATTGAAAAGAGAAACAGAAAGATTGCGTTATCATATAAAATTGCTTATGATGATGCTGCCCAAAGAAACAAATGATATGTTTTTTCAATTTGTAATTGACTTTCAACTGTCTGAAATAGAGGCTACAAAAATTTTAAGAACGCTGGCAAAAATTGATGCTAGCTTGAACAATAGCGTTTTTCCAGAAATTTTTACTACTGTGAATGGAGAAGCTATCCCTTTCGACACATCGGTTCCTTTTGAACAATTTGGAGCGCAGTTTCGCCAATATATACAAGAACTATTTCCAGATAGAGAAATCAACCCTCAATTTTTATTGAAAGCCTGCAAGCAGCAACAGCTTTACCCAGAAGTATGCGATTTATTGCTAGAGCAGATTTTAAAAAAGAAATAAGCTGGCCACTTTTACAGAAGCTAGAGCTGCTATAGCTGTTTATGATACAACAATAAAACAAAAAATTTTACAACAGGCAAGGAGATGAATTCCATGGCAATCTTGATACTAGCAATCATTCTATTTATGCTTATTGGCACCAGATTCATCATCTATCAGGCAAAATGGGAGCCTTTCTTCCAAAGCCTGCGCGGACTAAGCCCCAAAATAGCTGCGACCTGGGAAGAAGCAAAGCAGGAAGCTTTGCAGGAGGGACTAGCAAAGACGAACGGAAAGCAAACGGAAAAGCCGCCCTTTTTTTTGCGTTTGGCGCTGCCCCTGCTCTATGCGCTGCTGTTTCCCTTGCTTCTGCTTCTGGTATGGAATTGGTCGCCTTTCGTCCAGAAAAATCCGCTGATATTATTTGGTTATGTGTTTGCTTTGTTGATTGCATTGGTCTGCTATGTATTGCAGAAAAATAGTCAAAATTTCTGTATGAAGTTCTGGCTTTACTTGTTTATTTCTCTCATTGCTGAATTTACGCTTGCTTTTGAATGCAAACTCTTATTGGAAGGCTATTATTTTAGCTCTTTAAATAGAATGAAATATCTGGGCTCTTTAGGATTCATGCTTTTTCTTTTTATAGGAACTGCCTTTCAAACGCAGCAAAGTTGGCTGCAATGGCGATATCCGGCTAAAATTGAGCAAGAGGAGACTTCCCATGAGCAAAATAGTCGCTTCCCTGACACTCCAAATCAATAAATGGATGTCAGTCATTTTGTTGAGTATCTGCTTCATCGCCGCTGTTCTTGATTGACCGTTTTGGCAAATGGAATCGGTGCAGCTTTTGTGGCTGCCAACATTGGCGCTTTGTTTTATTATTCCTGCGCCATCTCAAAACGCAGCACATACACGCTTTCTGCGCCAATGCCTTTGGTGTTTTCCGTAACCATAAAAGGCTCCATATCATCCAAAATTTCGATTTTTTCTTCCCAGCTATAATCAGCTGCCGATTGATAAATCTTCCATTGACCGTGCGGCAAACCATCTTCATAATAGGAACCATCAGCCATATCGGCATGTAAAACGATTATGTTTGCGCCGGGCGCGCAGACATAAACAGGTAGTTCCTGCCTGTCGCCCATATCATCAACCCAAGTTTCTGTACGCACATCACAAACCTTGGTGATACCCAGCTGCAAATTTTTATATTGAAAAATTTGCATATCCATTTTTTCCGCTTCCGATATTTCCTGGTCAATATAACACAGCGTTACCTTTCCCTTTTCATGGCTTACTGCAAATTGAGCATTTGTACCATATTGCAGGAATGAATAATTTTTCCTGCGCAACTGGTCAGAAGAATCTCCATGCACAGTATAGACGGGAACCCCCCAGATATCGTAGCCTGTTGGATTGCAGACACTGCACACGACTTTATTCCCTTTGGTAAAGACAATGCTGCGCTGTTCTTCGCTGACGCCCTCACGAATGGAAGCGCTTTTCAGATGCATCACGCTTTCCATCTCTGCCCGTGACGTATAGGGATCAAAGCTGTACACCATGTCCCACGCAAACGGTACTGCTTCTTCTAGCGTCACGGTACCCTCCGGCAAATCCTGCAATGCAGCCTTCAACTGATGATTATGCCAAGCCACCAGCGGATTGCCGAACAAGAAGCCAAACAAAAACGTAAACAGCATCAAAATAATACAGCACAAAATAGCGATACCCAGTAAATAAGGCAATCTCTTCTGCATCAAATCCCCTCCCCGTCGATGGTTTCTCTATTCATTTTATCATTGCTCAACAGAATATGCAACAACAACGTAAAATCGCTATATCTTCATAATTTCTTCACATTTTTTTGACGGAAAAAAATTTTCATCAGCACGATTTTCTGCTACAATAAGAGGTAATGTTATTGTGTTTGTGAATAGCACAGGAAGGGGACCTTCTTATGAAACGAATTACTTACGCCATTAGTTTATCTCTGATTTGCGCGCTGCTGCTGGCAGGCTGCGGTAATCAGAGCAGACCGACCCAAACGCCGGAGGAAACAATTGATACTGCATTTTCTGCCTTAAAGGATTTGGATATGACTACCTTTAATGCTTGCACCAACAACAAAGTAGGCGCCAGTTATCAGTTATTCAGTGACCTTTTCAGCAAAAAGCAATTGAAAAGTAAAACGCTGTTAGCGCAGGAACTGGTAGCAGATCTTTCCTGGGAAATAAATTCTGTACAAATTGAGAACGATACGGCTACAGCCAGCGTGACCATTCACAATAAAGATTTTTCCAATGCAGTAGGCATCTATATGGCAGATTTAATTCAAAACATCAATAACAATCAGACAAGTGGTTCCAATCTAACCTCTCTTATTCACAATACCATTGACGAAGCCCGTAACAGTCCGGAAAATTTATTGCCCTATCTACAAAATTGCACCGGTGATTTTACTACAACAGTTTCTATTCAATTGAAAAAAATCGACAACAACTGGCAAATTCAGCTGGACGATTCACTTTGCAACACGTTAACTGGAAATTTAGGCAGCGATAATTTTTCGGAGGATATTGAGGAAAAAATATCTGCTGCGGAAGAACTGTTAACCCGTAATCTGGATCGTTGGGGCGTAGAGGTCGAAAAAAATGCAGACCAATGGGCAGAACAGCTAGAAGAAAAACTGAATCAGTTTTTTCAATAAGAATCAATATAGAAAATTTATCCTGTACTTCGCGTTTTCATATATAGAAAAGAAGGACATAATGCTATCTGGTGTGCTACCCGTCAAGTAGACAATGAAAAAAATATAAAATTTTTGTGTTGCC
>CABUKW010000002.1 GCA_902492275.1 uncultured Peptococcaceae bacterium | reverse complement strand
TTTTTGATTTTTCTATGGGCAATTAATTATAAAAGATGATCGGGAACTTAAGGGTTGTTATAATATTTTTTTAATGCTGATAAAAAATCTTGTATGCAAGGATTGGCGGTAGTGATTTTCGGATGCAAAGCCAGATAGTAAAATTGCGGAGATAACAGCGTTTGATCGGGAATGAATAGAGGCGTTGCGTGATTGGTCTTAAAAAATTGTTCATATTCTAATGGCGTACAAATTCCTACATACTTACCGCTTTTAATCATTTTCTTTTGCGATTCAAAGTTATCAATTAGAAAGAAATTATCATTTAAAGTACTGTTTTCATCAAGTGCGTAGTTAAATACTAAAAATGGTACATTTTCTGGGGGCGTCGCTGTAGAGGCAGATGCGATTTGTTCAAAATAAATCGATTTATCAGAAATGCAAAAGCCGAGCAATGAGGCATAAAAGACAGCATAGGCTAGATTATATTGTGATAACAAATTGGTAAAATTTTCAGAAAATAATGTACGTTCGCTGGCTGTTGTTAAAATTACAAAAGGATTTTTTTGATTGGGCAATAAACTAAAAATAGTATTGATAGAAATATTTTTTAAATTCGTAGAAAGATTAGGATGCTGACAGGAATAATCATTATAAAAACGTAGAAAGTGTTTGTTGGAAAAACGAGAGATAATATAGATATCTACTTTTCCCGTTAATGCAGGCTCGGAGATGCGCGTAGTAAAAGGTGCCAGTTTTTCTAAAAGTTTTTCTCTGTTTTGCAGCGTTTCTTCTGCGTAGCTACAAAGCAACATGCCAGCTTCTGTGAAAGAAATACCTTTGTAGGTTCTGTTAAGTATGGTTACACCAAACTCTTTTTCTAATGATTTAATTGCGTTATTAACTACTTGATGAGAAGTATAATAATTTTCTGCAGTTTTGGATAAAGAGGACGTTTTTAATAAATCTAACAAATAATATAATTGTTCTGTCCGCATAATCTTACCTCCAAAGATATTATGTTCAAAAAAGATTGTTAACAACAAGAGCGCCTCAAATTTCACAATAAAACCTTAATAATAAGTATACATTGAGTATTGATGATTTGCAAGCAGAACATTAGATTAGGCGATAAATATGCAATTTGGATTTCCTGAAATGTTTGTTGTATCTCCTGGAAAATCGTGCTATAATAACAGCATCAACAAAATTTATCTTTTCAACAGGAGTGTGGTTTCCATGCTGGCAAAAGAAATCATGACCACAAATGTGGTAATTGTAAATGAAGATACAACCATTGACGAAGTGAGCAAAATCTTCGTGGAAAAAAATATCAGCGGTCTGCCCGTTGTCAACCAGTATCAAAAATTGGTGGGCGTTATCAGCGAGGGCGATTTGGTTTACAAGCAGAAGCCGGTGAAGCCGCCACTGTTTATCAATCTGTTCGACGGCCTGATTCCCATAGATCGCAAGGAGTTTCAAGAGGACATGAAACGGATTGCCGCTTATAAGGTAGGCGAACTGATGACCAAACCGCCGGTTTACGCCTACGAGGATACGCCGGTCAGCGAGATTGCTTCGCTGATTATTGACAGAAAAATCAATCGGGTGCCCATTGTCAATGAGGTGCAGGAAGTAGTGGGGATTATTACCCGGCACGATTTGGTGCGCAGTATGGTAAGTGAATAGTGAAATTGTAGTTGGCGAGAGAGCTGCCCAGAAGGATTGTACATACAATGGGCAGCTCTTTTTGTCTGAAACGGTGGGCTTGAAAGGGGTTTATTGTTATTTTTTTGCAAAAAGCGTGTACAAAACTTTCCTTGCTTGTTGACAAAACAGTCCTCTTTCACTAAAATTAATTAGATAGGATTGTTGAAGCGAAAGGATTGAGAACATGCTAACCACAAGACCGACAGGGACTAACGATTTTCTCCCTGGTGAAAGTGAAAAATGGCAATATATTGAGCAATTATGCCGTCAGGTTTGTGCCGAATATGGATATAAAGAAATTCGCCTGCCAATTTTTGAGCATACCGAAGTGTATCTGCGCAGTGTGGGCGAAACCAGCGATATTGTAGAAAAAGAAATGTATTCCTTCGAGGACAAAGGTTTTCGTCACATGACGTTGCGGCCCGAGGGCACTGCCGGTACAGTGCGGGCTTTTTTAGAAAATAAGCTGTATGCCGACCCGCAGCCAACCAAACTGTATTATATGGGGCCCATGTTCCGTTATGATAAGCCACAGGCTGGTCGTTACCGTCAGTTTCATCAATTTGGCGTGGAGGTGTTTGGTGCTGACCATGCCAGCATTGACGCCGAAGTCATTACGCTGGCTGTAGAAATTTTCCGGCGGCTGGGGCTGACCGGTCTGACTGTGAAAGTAAACACGGTAGGCTGTGCCGATTGCCGGCCCAATCATATGGAAGAACTGAAACAGTACTTCCGCCAATACGAAGACAAGCTGTGCGCCACCTGTCGGGACCGGCTGGAGCGTAATCCGCTGCGTATCTTAGATTGCAAGGAAAAAGGCTGCAAGGAGGTTTGCAAGGGTGCGCCCACTACCATTGAAGCGGCCTGCGATACTTGCAGCAGTCATTTTCAGAAATTGCAGCAATATTTGAACGCTGTCGGTGTCGATTATGAAATTGACACCAATTTGGTGCGGGGCTTGGACTATTACACCCGCACAGCCTTTGAAATCGTCATTAACAGCGTTGGCTCGGCACAGAATGCCATTGCCGGCGGTGGTCGTTACAATGGCCTGCTGGCCCAGTTTGGCGGCGACGATTTGCCGGGCATCGGCTTTGCCATCGGCTTGGAGCGGCTGCTGCTAACGTTGGAAGAACAGGGCATTCAGTTACCGGTCAGCGGTCATCCAGAGGTCTATATCGCGCCCTTGGGCGAAGCGGCCCAGCAGCAGGCTTTTGTGTTAGCGCAGCAGTTGCGGGGCAAAGGCATTCGCACCGAGAAAGATTATCTGGAAAAAAGCCTGAAGGCACAGATGAAAGCGGCAGACCGGTTTCAGGCAAAGTATGTTGTGATTATTGGCGATAGTGAATTGGAAAAACAAATTGCCGTTGTGCGTGAAATGGCCACCGGCCAGCAGCAGGAAGTGCCATTATCCCAGTTGGTAGAAGATTTGGAAGGGAGATTAAAATAAATGTTAAAACGTACACACAATTGTAATGACCTGCGCAAGGAGCATGTAGGTCAGGAAGTCGTTCTGATGGGCTGGGCGCAGAAGCGCCGCGACCATGGCGGCGTGATCTTTATTGATTTGCGGGACCGCTCCGGGATTGCCCAGGTAACGGCCAGTCCGGAAACCTGCAGCCAGGAAGTGTTTGCCGCAGCCGATTCGGTGCGTAGCGAATATGTGTTGGCTGTGCGGGGTACCGTGCGGCAGCGTCCAGAAGGCATGGTCAACGAAAAACTGGCTTCCGGTGAAATTGATGTGGTAGCCACCGAGCTGGTTATTTTGAACAAGGCCAAAACACCGCCATTCTATCTGACCGATGATGTGGACGT
The DNA here is from genome assembly GCA_902492275.1 of uncultured Peptococcaceae bacterium. Classification (GTDB taxonomy): domain Bacteria; phylum Bacillota; class Peptococcia; order Peptococcales; family Peptococcaceae; genus UBA7185. The sequence goes on along the minus strand of CABUKW010000002.1, from coordinate 78,467 downwards.
CGATGAGACGATCCGTCTGAAATATCGTTATCTGGACTTGCGCCGTCCGGAAATGAAAAATAATATCATTCTGCGGCACAGAGTGGTAAAGGCGATGCGCGATTACATGGATGAACAGGGCTTTTTGGAAATTGAAACCCCCATTCTGCAAAAGAGTACGCCAGAAGGGGCCCGCGATTATTTAGTGCCCAGCCGTGTGCATGAAGGCGAATTTTTCGCGCTGCCCCAATCGCCGCAGCAGTTCAAGCAGTTGCTGATGGTGGCCGGTATGGAAAAATATTTCCAGATTGCCCGCTGCTTCCGCGATGAAGACCTACGTGCAGACCGTCAGCCCGAATTTACCCAGTTGGATATGGAATTATCCTTTGTAGATGAAGACGATATCATGACCTTAAACGAAGGCTTGATTCGGCATATCTTCAAAGTGGCCTTAGACCGCGATATCCCAACGCCATTCCGCAGAATGACATGGGATGAAGCCATGAATAAATATGGTTCTGATAAACCGGATTTGCGTTTTGGCTTGGAAATGGTAGATTTAAGCGATATTGCCGACGGCTGCGGTTTTAAAGTATTTGCCCAGACTGTGGCCAACGGCGGCGTGGGGAAAGCCATCAATGCCAAAGGCGGAGTACACAAGCTGAGCCGCCGCGATATCGACGCGCTGACCAAATATGTGGCTATTTACGGTGCCAAAGGTTTGGCTTATTTCCATATCAGCGATGAAAACGAAGTGAAATCTCCGTTGCTGAAATTTCTCAGTGAAGCAGAAGTAAAAGCCATCTTTGACCGTGTTGGCGCAGAGCCGGGCGACATTATTTTCTGTGTGGCTGACAACTTCAAGACCACCTGCGATGCCTTGGGTCATTTACGTTTGGAATTGGGCAAACGGTTTGTCCTAATTGATGAAGATGAACTGTGCTTCTTATGGGTAACCGAATTCCCACTGCTGGAATGGGATGATGAAACCCAGCGGTATTATGCAATGCATCATCCATTTACTTGCCCGATGCTGGAAGACGTTCCGTTGATGGAAACAGACCCGGGCAAAGTGCGGGCCCGCGCTTACGATATGGTATTGAACGGCGTAGAAGTCGGCGGCGGCAGTATCCGTATTCACGATAGTGAATTGCAGGAAAAAATGTTCAAGTTGCTCAATATGACGCCGGAAGAATATACCGAACAGTTCAGCGGCTTGCTCAATGCGTTCCAGTATGGTGCGCCACCACATGGCGGTTTGGCTTTCGGTGTAGACCGTCTGCTGATGCTGATGGCCAAACGGGAAACCATCCGCGATGTCATTCCATTCCCCAAAACGCAGAGTGCTATGGATGTTATGATGGAAGCCCCATCGCCAGTGTCCAACGCCCAGTTACGTGAATTGCATATCAAGCTGGATGTTAAAAAATAAGTGATTTATTAGGCAATGATAATGAAGCGGCGGTCAGAGCAATCTGGCCGCCGCTTTTGTATGGATACTGTTCTAAGTGTTCATGTTTACGCTGCCATGGCAGAAATTTTGCCTTTTGCATCGAATTTGCTTGACTGTAAAATGACTTGATACTTTCTTAGGGCAGCTTGTCCACGTTGTCCAGCAGATATTGTATAAAATATTTGCTGGCGATGGGCAGACTGTCTTTGTCTTTATAGCCGATAGCCAAGTTGCGGAAGATGGGCGGTTCGATGGGCAGGCAGACGATGTGATAGTTGTTGCGGCGCAGCATGAGTTCGGCCAGAATGCTGACGCCTAAGCCTGCTTCTACCATAGTCATGATAGCGTAGTCATCATGGATGGTATATTTGATTTGAGGCGTAAAACCAGCGGCGACGAAGGCTTCCAGCGGTTCGCTGTAATGGCCCTCTTCCAGCAGGATAAAGGGTTCTTCTGCCAGTTTTTGCAGCGGCACGGCAGCTTGTGCGGCTAAGGGATGGTGCTGGGACAATACGGCTAGCATTTCGCCGCGTTTGATCGGAATAGTTTCCAAATCGCTGACGGCTGGCGGTGTGATAAAGCCGAAATCTACAGCGCCGATTTTAATCCACTCTTGAATGGAGGTATAATCGCCCTGATGGAATAGGAACTGTACGTTGGGATAACGCTGTTGAAATCCGCTGATAAGCTGGGGCATCCAGTGGCAGGTGATACTGGAAATCGTGCCGACGCGGATGACGCCGGTATCCAGTCCGCGGATTTCTCTGGCTTTTTCTTGCATAGCCTGATACTGCAAAATGCTGCGTTCGATAAAAGGATATAGTTCAGCGCCTTCCAGGGTGAGTTTCACGCCGGTGCGGGAGCGGGACAGCAGCTTGATGGATAGTTCCTGTTCTAAAGACGCAATCATCTGGCTGATAGAGGATTGGGTATAGCCCAGTGCTTCGGCGGCTTTGGTGAAGCTGCCCAGCTCTAAAATCTTTTGCAGTGCGAGATAGCGATTCATTCGACAAATCACCTTTTCTGATATTAATATTAGAAAAATTCGTTTTACTTATTATAGCTGCCTGCGTATAATAAAGTCAAGCAGAGAACTGGCCGGTTTCTGAAACAGACAAACAGAGGTGAAAGATGGATGGAGATTGTAGCCTATCAGCCCTGTTATAAACAGGATTTTATTGCGCTCAATACTGCTTATGTGGAAAAATTTTTTGTGATGGAGCAAGCCGACAGAGATATTTTAGAACACGTGGACGAATGGCTGGACAAAGGCGCTATGATTTATTTTGCCGTAGAAGAAAATCAGGTGCTGGCTACCTGCATGGCCCAGCCGTTGGGCCATGCTGTATGGGAAATCTGCAAGCTGGCCGCCGATGAGCAATACCAGGGCCGCGGCGCAGGTCAGGCCGTTTTTCAGGCCGCCATGCAATATGCCATAGGACAGGGCGCCGAAAAACTGACGTTGATTTCAAATCGCAGCTTAAAGCCTGCGCTGCATATCTATGAAAAATTCGGCTTTCAAGAAGTGCCACTAGAGAAAGCCTATTGGGGATATGATAGAGCCGACATTCAGTTTGAATATTTGGTGCCGGCGAAAGCAGATACAAAAGAATAAGCTGTATAAAAATAGGAGGTAGCATCATGCAGAACAGAATGGTCGTAAAGAAGGAAGACGCCAAAAAGCGAACCTTTAAAGGCGTGTCTTTGGATTCCCTGGCAGTGGGAGAAAACTCTATGGTGGCCAAAATGAACTATGTAGATGGCAATTTCGCCACGACCCATCAGCATCCTCATGAACAGAGCGGCTATGTGATTTCCGGCTCTTATCGGCTGGTAATTGCCGAGCAGGTGTTTGAACTGCATTCTGGCGACAGCTATGCCATTCCCGGCAATGTGCCCCATTCCTTTGAGGTATTGCAAGGCGGCCAGGTAATCGATGTGTTTACACCGGTCCGGGAAGATTATCTGTAAAAATATAAACAGAATGATGTGGTAGAAGTATTTTGGAAACCGTTCTTGGGACGGTTTTTTGTTTGGCAATTTTTTATTTTATTTTTCTAAAATTTACTTGACTTTATTTGTCTAATCCATTAGACTAAATATAGTCTAATGGATTAGACAAATGTGATTGTTTCATGGAAATGCAACGGCATGGAGGTGTGGCGATGAAAGCTTTCTTTTCAAAAGTGGTGAATTTATCGGTAACGACCAGTTGGGTCATTGCAGTGGGTGTGGCGGCGGTAGCCTTGGCAGTGATTGTGATGATGATGGCGGCGCTAGGCGTCAATCCGGTGCAGGTGTATGCTATGGGCGATTTGCGGCCGGAAATAGAAGAACCGGTCGATATCGCATATCTGCAATGGGGCAGTGTGCAGGTGGAACTTACGGATCAAGAGGACATTGTCCGGCTGCAGCAGGCGCTGGCTGGCTTGCAGGTGCGGGAGCAGACAGCGGATTTGAGCGGCGCCATTCGTCATGGTACCACCATGGACACCGCAATTCTGTTTGCCAAAGAAGCAGATCCCGATTGGCTTTGCAGAGCAGCCTTCAAAAGTGATTGTACAGAGCTGGAGCTTTTGAGCGGGGCGGATCCCCTCTATTTGCAGGTGAAGAATCCGCAGCAGATTTTTCCTCTGTTTGCCCAATATGGGACAGCGGGCCGTCAGCAGTTGCAGGACACCACCTTTCTGGCCGATTTGAACCATGACGGTGTAGAGGAACAGGTGGTGTTGAATCCTGAATATGGATTGATAAGCGCTTACACCGCGGACGGCATGGCGCTGCCGGTCAAGAACTGGGTCAGCGGAACGGAAAGTCATTATTTATGTGAAATAGATGGGCAAGATTATTTGCTGGAGTATCATGCCGATGTGCTGGATTATTCCAACGAGCCGTCTGTTTTGGTCTGGTATTTGCAGGAATTTGACAAACAGGGGAATCGAAACGTGGTGCAGCAGGATGAAATTCAATTTAGCTTGAAGTCGGCTGATCAGAATTTTGACGCACAGGCCATGTATGAATTTCTGCAAAGGCTGAACGATCTGTTAGAAAATGCTGTTTTGCTTGCTTATACCGACGGCGATAGGCTTCAATGCTACAGTACGGCAGAGAACCGCTGCCAATATCGGGCAGAGGAATTTTTGGACTGGCTGCCGGCGACGTCTGGTGCAGACAATGGGGAAGCGCTATTGCAGCGATTGGAGCAGTTGGAGAATTCCATACAGTATGATTTATCACGGGGCCAGTTGCAGCAATGGCTGCAGGATAACAGAGGTATATCCTGGAAGTCTTATCAATTACAGCGGCCATGGACGGTCACCATTGACAACAAACCATGTGTCGCATTTCGGCTCTATAAAACGGAAAGCCAGCAGTTTGTAGGCAGCTATGCCATCAGCGCCCAGAATCCTCAGGGGGCCGACGATAAACAGCGGGGCCATCAGTATTATCAACATGACGGTCAGACCTGGCAGCTTTTGGAGGATACTGCGCTGCAGCTGCTGCAATAGAACGATGGATAGAGATGAATAGAAGGGAGGAGGCAAATGGAAACGCCAAAAATATTTGACAGTGAATATCGGTTTGCCTGCATTGTGTGGGCCCACGAGCCGGTGACCACCAAAGAGCTGGTGCGGCTGTGTCAGGAGCAGTTGGAATGGAAACGAACTACCACCTACACGGTGCTGAAGCGATTGTGCGAGCGGGGCATCTTTCAGACGGAACAGTCGGTGGTAACGTCTAAAATTCCCCGAGAGGAAATTCAGCGGGGCGAGAGCCGGCAGTTTGTGAAGCGCACCTTCGGCGGCTCGCTGCCCAGCTTTATTGCAGCCTTTTTAGGCGGGGACACCCTGTCGGAGCAGGAGGCAGAGGAACTGAAGGCAATGATTGACCGGCACAGGGAGGTGCGGTGATGGAGGATTTCTTTCTAGAAGTGGTGAATTTATCGGTAACGGCCAGCTGGGTCATTGCAGTGGTGTTGTTGCTGCGGTTGCTGCTGCGGCCTGCGCCGAAAAAATATGTGTGTCTGCTGTGGCTGGTGGTGCTGTTTCGCCTGCTGTGTCCGGTGACGGTGGAAAGTGAGTTTAGTTTGGTGCCGCAGCATCAGACTATCCAACCAGAGATTGTGTACACCACGCCGCAGGTGCAGACTGATGCAGCGTCGGTCGATGCCATTGCCGATAAAACCATCAATCCGGTGCTGCAGCAAACCTCAGCGCCCAATCCGCAGGGCAGCGTCAATCCATTGCAGGTGTATCTGTTTGTGGCGGCCCGATTGTGGGTGCTGGGGATGGCGTTATTATGCGCTTACACCGTCATAAGCTGGCTGCGGCTGCGGCGGCAGCTGCGGGAGGCGGTGCCTGACGGGGAAGGGGTTTATCTCTGTGAGCATATCGCTTCGCCTTTTGTCTTCGGCATTGTGAAGCCCAAAATCTATCTGCCCTTTGGCCTGGAGGACGACCAGCGGCAATGGGTGCTGCTCCACGAGCGCAGCCATATTAGCCGCAGAGATTTCCTGCTGAAGCCGCTATTTTGGCTGGCGGTTGTGGTACACTGGATGAATCCGCTGGTGTGGGTTGCCTGGCATTTTTACAGCCGCGATGTGGAGCTGGCCTGCGATGAACGGGCCGTCGGTCAGTTGAATGACAATCAGAAGTGGTGCTACAGCAATACGTTGCTGCAATTAGCGGTGCAGACGCCCAAATGGAGTTGTCCGGTAGCCTTTGGCAACAACAGCGTCAAGCAACGCATCCGGCATGTACTGCGTTATAAGCAGGCGGCAGTGGGTGTGGCGGCGGTAGCCCTGGCAGTGATTGTGATGATGATGGCGGCGCTGGGCGTCAATCCGGTGCAGGTGTATGCTATGGGCGATTTGCGACCGGAGGTGTATACCGCAACAGCCGCCATCGATCATGCCACGGTGCGCTGGGGCAGCGCCATCGTAGAAGTGACCGACAAAGCCCAGCTTGCCCATCTGCAGCAGGCGCTGGCCGCTGTGCAGGTGAAAAAGCAAGGCCGCGATTACCGCCACGGCAATATGTTCAACGAATATGAAGTCTATTTGGTGCCTACGGTCAACGTTGTGCAATTTGAAACTGCCGACGGCCAACTGATCAGTCGCTTTGCCTTTAACGGCGATTGCAGCCAACTGGAGCCTTTAGACCAGGATACAGAGCGCTGCGCCTATCTGGCGGTGCAGCAGCCGGAGGAAATTTTGGCAGTCTTTGCTCAGTATGGCGCTGAAGCCCGCGCCCAACTGACCGATACCCTTTTCCTGGCCGATTTAGACCATGACGGCATCCAGGAGCCTATCGTTGTCAATCCTACCCTATGGGAGCAGGAGGACACTGCCTTATTGGCCGTGTATCAGGATGATGGTGCCGTGTTGTACAGCGCAGATTTGAACCGGGCCCATGTCGGTTGGAGCAATTATTTTCTCTATCACAGGGACGGGGAAGATTATCTGCTGCAATACACACCCTATATGGGGCAGGGCTATGCCACCTATAGCTGGCAGTTGCTGCAGTTTGATAAAAACGGACAGTTGGAAGTGGTGGAGGAAGACAGTGTAGAGTTTACGGTGAATCCGGAACAGTACCAATTTGATGTGCAAGCCATCTATGCATATTGTCTGCGGCTGGATGAGTTGCTGCAGCAATCGATGCTATTGGTTTCTACGGAAGATGGCGCATTGCAGTACAGTACCGCCGACAAAGCCGTTACGTTGTCGGCAGAGGAGTATTTAGACTGGCTGAATGTCCTGTGGAGCGGTGGACCTAATAACGGGACCTTATTAGAAAAATTGCAGCGTGAACAGAGCAGTCTCTATTTTTTCCGACCGCAGGTACGATTGGAACAGTGGCTGAAATATCATAAAGGGTTTGATGCCGCCCAACAGCAATTGACAGCGCCTGCCTTGCAGGAAATTGACGGCGTCCGGTGTGTATCCTTTGAGCTGCACTGGCGGGGGGGTACGCCCATGCAGGGGCGGCTTATTGGCATTTATGCCATTAGCACCCAGGATACAGCCGATAGTATGGCAGAGCAGCAGGGCAGCAGCTATTACCAGTACAATCAGGCCGATGACACCTGGGTGCTGCTGGCAAACGACGGTCAGCAGGAGAATTTGGCCCAGTTGGCGGATCAGTGGGCCCAAAGCTGGGCTGACCGAGACGGCAGTAAGCGGTATGCCCGCATGAGCGAGGCGCTGCGAAAACCGGTAGACCAAGCAATCGATTGGGAAAATACCGATGACTGGGAAGACTGGATGCCTATGTGGGTGACCGATGATGACGGAAGCAAAAATATGTTTCTGCGCGGCTCCAGCCCCTGGGTGGAAAGCTGGCAGGTAACGCTGCAACTGCCGGAGCTGAGCCCCACCGGACAACCCTTAATGCCCTATTTGGCCATCATCACCTATGACATGATGGATTCGGGGCAGCAGCATTATGTGTATGAAGAAACGCTGCAATGTGAGCAAAAAGGGGACGTCTGGCAGGTCACAGACTGCACCGTAACGGTAGACTATCTATTGCCGCAGCTTTATGAAGCGGCCCAGACCATCAGCCAAGCTGTGGCCAACGGCCATGACAGCTGGCGGCTGGATGCAGAGCAGGTGGCCATGGCCTTTGGCCAGGATTATCTCAAGGTAGATGGCGGTGTTGATGGCTGGGACGAAGCAACGCAGAGCCTTGTTTATCAGGGAACGGATGGTGTCGATTATAGGCTTTTTCTCTATCATCCCATTTTGCATATTGCCCAGCCGGCGCTGGATTTTTGGGCGGTGTCTGGTTACGAATATAAAGAAAGACAATCCCCTGACGAATATACCATACGGCACCATGATGTCCTGAATGATTTATGGGCATCGTTGCATGTTGCCCAGTGAGATGTAAGCCATAAAAAAGCAAATCATACAAATTTTAAGAAACCAGCGGGGAAACGACTATGAAAAGAACCAAGTACAAAAATAGATGGCGTTTGATAGGCTTATGCTGTATGGCAATCTTGCTGCTATGCGGCTGCGGTCAGCAGCAGGATGCCGCCGCCCAGCAGAACGAGACGCTGCTGCAGCTGGCGGACCAGTGGGCCCAAACCTTTGCCGATCGCGACGGCGCAGGTCGGTATGCTTTGATGACAGCCGATCTGCAGCAACAGATTGACGGCGTGACCATGGATGACGACTTTGCCTATTGGATGCCGGTCTGGGTGACTGGCGAGGACGGCCAGCAGGGTATGTTTTTGCGGGGATCCAGCCCCTGGCCGGAGGACTGGCAGGTAGAGCTGCATCAGCCTGACGGCAGCGAACCCGACCTGTATGGACAGCAGCCCAGCGTCTGGATTACCTATGAGATGACCGATTCGGGCCGCGGCGACGCCTATGTTTATCAGGAGGCAGTGGTTTTTGTGCAGGACGGCGCTGGCTGGAAGGTAGCGGTCTGCGAAGAAACGGCAGCGCTGATGGACAAAACCCAGTATGAGAAATTGGAAGTCCTGTATCAGGCAGTGCAGACCGGCGAAGCCTCCTGGCGGTCAGAGCCGGAGGCGGTGGCCCAGGAATTTGTAGAAACGCAATTACAGCTATCCGGCGGCACCTGGGACGGCTGGAATGAGGCAGCAAACAGCATGGTGTACCATGCCGCCGACGGTGCTGTCTATACGCTGAGCTAGAGCAGCCCATCCACAATCCCTATCAGCCAGAGCAGGCGATGTGGGTGGTGGCAGCCTATACTTGTCTGGATGTCGAGGGCAATTCCTACACTGAGGTTCTTCTTTAGACCCTGGATTGGCAGGCACAGAAAAGAGAAATTTCAAAAAAATTTTTCGCAAAAACTGCAAAAAACATTTGAAATTTTTCGCTTTGATATGATAAAATATGAGAGTTGAGTAGCAAGGAATGCGTAAGTCCAAACGAAGGGCTTACGCATTTTTTATTTGCGTTTGATTGATTAGAACAGAGGAGAGATTTTTTATGACACAACATCAAACAAGCAGCAAACAATTAATGGTAAGTATTTTATCGTTGTCGCTGCTGACCGTTATGGCCGGTGCGGCGGTAGCGCCGGCGCTGGGCGTAATTCAGGCGTATTTTGCCGATAGCAATCCGCTTTTTGTACAGATGGTAATCAGTGTACCCGCTATTTTTATTGTGATTACCAACTTTTTCTTCCCACGGCTTTGCCGCGCCTTTGGCGCAAAAACCTTGGTGCTGGGCGGCTTATTGCTGTATACCGTAGGCGGCTGCATTGCCGGTGCGTTTAGCCATATTGGGCTGGTGCTGATTATGCGTGCACTGGTGGGCGTTGGCGTTGGAATTATCATGCCTTTATCTACCGGTTTGCTGGCCTTCTACTTCACGCCGGGCGAGCAGGAAAGGTTGATGGGCTATTCCTCCGCTATGAACCAGATGGGTGGCGTGGTAGCCACGTTGTTATCCGGATTGTTGGCCAATATCAGCTGGCGGGCCAGCTTCTTGGTTTATTTGATGGGCTTCATCAGCATCGTGCTGTGCCTGATTTTCCTGCCTAATGACAAAGTGGTGCAGGAAGGGCCTCAGGGCGAACCGAAGAAGACCAGCGACGTGTTCAAAGAAAACTACACCTATATTGTTGCCATGTTTTTGCTGATGACCACCTTCTTCGTATATCCGGCCAACTTCGCCATGGAAACCGTATCGGACGGCCTGATTCCCCATCAGTATATTGCGGTGATTATGGCTGGCATGGACTTTGTAGCCTTCTTTGGCGGTCTGCTGTTTGTGCGCATGAAGCTGCTATGCGGCAATAAGATGAAATTCCTGGCGCCGGGCCTGTTCCTGGCGGGCTATCTCTTATTGGCGCTGGTAGGCGGCTGGATTGGCACGCTGGTAGGCTCGGCTTGCATCGGCTTTGCCAACGGCGTAGGCATTCCGTTCATTATCTCGGAAGCCTCCATGCGCTTAGGTCGGGCTGCTGCCACCACAGTTATGCCGCTGATTTCCGCGGCTCTGTATCTGGCCCAGTTCCTGTCGCCAGTGCTGATGTCTGTTGTGAAGCTGTCCTTTGGCAGTGCAGCGCCGCTGCATTTGCCCTATTATTTCGCCGTGGTACTGGCATTTCTGTTTTGTCTGTGGTCCTCGTCTCTTTCCAGCGGGAAAAAGGATTGATAGTGTAAATAGTGTAAGTGGGTAAAACTAGAACGGCAAACCCATTGAAAAAATCTATACGAGAAAAGGGACTGTGCGATAGATTGGGTTCTATCATGCAGTCCCTTTTTGTATGCCGTCCATAAAAGCAGTGTTAAAGCAGTGTTACGGCTGCCGCCCTTTGGCAAACTGGTAAAAGTGTTGCCCGTCTTTTTCAAAGATATGGGTTTGCATCTGAAACACCACATCCAGCAAACCGGAGGCAATCACCGCCTGGGGTGTACCCTGAATTTGGATTTGCCCTTGATTCATCAGAAGAATATGATCCGCATATTCCAGCGCCAGATTTAGGTCGTGCAGCACCATAATGATGGTTTTGCCAGCCCGGTTCAGTGCGCCGAGCAAATCCATGATTTCAAAACGGATATGAATATCCAGATAGGTAGTAGGCTCGTCTAAAAGGATGACATCGGTATCCTGAGCCAGCGCCATAGCGATATAAGCCCGCTGCCGCTGCCCGCCCGATAATTGGTCAACCCTGTGCTGCCGATAGCTGTCAGCCTTTACCTGCTGCAGCGCGTGGTCGATAATGATGGCGTCCTGTCGGCTAAGCCCCTGCCCGTAGTGCTGATGCGGATAGCGGCCGTAGGCCACCAACTCCTCTACGGTAATTTGGGGCGGATGGTTGGTCTGGCTTAGTAGCGCCACCTGTCTGGCCAGCGCTTTGGTTTTCATTTGCCGAATATCCTGCCCACGCAGAAGCACCCGGCCAGAGCTGGGCTGCAACAGGCGGCAGGCAATTTTCAGCAGCGTGCTTTTGCCGCAGCCGTTGGGCCCCACAATGGCTGTGATTTTTTTCTCGGCGAAAACCGCGCTGATATCCTGTAATAGAGGCGGCTGGCCGGGATAGGAAAAGCAAATTTGCTGTAATTCAATCATGACCGTTCCTCCTGCTGCGCATGACAAGATAAATAAAGAAGGGGCCGCCGATGAAAGAAAGCAAAATCCCCACCGGAAGCTCATAAGGGGCGAAGGCCAGTCGGGACAGCAAATCGCAGAAGGTGACAAAGGCCGCGCCGCCGAAGGCGCTGATTGGTACCAGAAAAACATTGTCGCCGCCAATCAAAAAACGGATAGCATGGGGCACAATCAGGCCCACAAAACCCAGCAGACCGGCAAAGCTGACGGCAGCGCCGGCCAAAATGGCGGCGGTGACAATAAGCAGAAAGCGAATTCCCGTTACGTTCATGCCCAGAGCGCGGGCGGCGTTGCTGCCTAAGGCCACAATATTCATATCGCGGCGTAGGGTCATGGCCAACGCTAGCCCCACCAGAATATAAACGGCGGCAAAGCGCAACCCTTTTAACGTGACCGCCGCTAAGCCGCCTACCAAAAAGGTGCTGGCGCCGATGTAGGCATCGGGATAAAGAATCATAATACAATTCATACCGGCGCCTAAGATGCTGCTCATGGCAATGCCAGTCAGCACCAGCGTAACCTTGGACACACCGTTTCCCATGGCCAAAACAAAGATAACCAGCGCAGTCAACAAAGCGCCTATAAAAGCGGCAAGGGGCAACAGCCCCTCCTGTGACGGAAAAAAGGCGGAGCAGAGCAATACCAGCAGTCCGGCGCCGGTGTTGACGCCAATGATATTGGGACTGGCCAGCGGATTTTGCAGCACCGCCTGTAAAATAGCGCCGGACACCGCCAGCGCACTGCCTGCCAGCAGAGCGCCCAGCACCCGGGGCAACCGACTGTGAATCACAATGCGGTAAGCCGGGCTGGCCGTATCCCCCGACAACAGTGCTTGGAAAAAAGCAGCCGGAGACACCTGGGTAGCGCCCAGGCAAATCCCCAGCACCATGGCAACCGTCGTGAGCGCCATAGCCCCTAGCAGCATCAGCCAGCCCCGCCGCCGGTTATGCATGGAGCAAATCGGACAGATAGGCATAGCTGTCGGCCCATCTGGCATTGGGTTTATAGAGGAATTTTTCCTTTGGCAGCAGGAAATAATGGTGCTGTTGCACAGCGGTCAGGCTGCTCCAGGCCGGATTGCTCTCCACAGTTTGCTGTAGATTTTTAACGGCAGAGTCATCGTCGTTGCCCATGGCAATCACAAAAATATAGTCGGGATCCGCTTCGATGACCTTTTCTACGCTGAAATCCTTTAAGAGACTGGGATAGTCGTCGGCTAGATTGTGACAGCCCAAATCGGCCAGCATTTTGCCGGTCATGCTGTCGGAGCCCTGCGGACGAACACCGCCCGAATAGGTAATCAGTAACAGCGCCGAAGGCTCGGTTTCCAGCCTGTCATCGGCAATCAACTGGGCGATTGTTTCCTGCACCGCCTGACCATTGGTTTGATAAGCAGCTTCATCGCCGGTGATTTCCGTGCAGATTTTCAGCATAGCCAGATAATCGTCAAAATGGGTGACGCTGAAATAGGCGGCAGTGATGCCGGCGCTGGTGAAAGCGTCCTTTAAGGCCACATGGCTGTCGGTACCCTTGGTTTCTGCCGATAACAGCACTAAATCAGGCTCCAAGGCCAAAATTTCTTCCATATTGGGATTTTGAAAGGTGCCAACAACGGCAATGTCATCGGACAGGCCCAGATCCCGACCGTCAAAAGCGTCGCTGGTAACGCCCACCAAAGTATCGGCACCGCCGGCCAAACACCAGATTTCGGCAAAACTCCCCATCAGCGCCACCACCCGCTGCGGGTTTTGCACCGTGATTTGCTGGCCAAAAGCGTCGGTAAAGGTATAGCTGTCGGCAGTCTGCTGCGCTGTCTGCTGCTGACAGCCGCAGCCGGACAGGCAAAGACAGACCAAAAGACAGACAGCCATCAAGGAAAAATAGTTCCGGTTTTTTTGCATAGCAGTCATCTTCCTTTTGTAAATAATAAAAAATAATATGGTGTACAATTCTTGCGCCATCTATTACAACAGCTGCTTGCCAAAGGCGCAGTAGCTGTCCTCCTGCATGATATCGCCGTCGTGGTAATAAGCAGAGCGGGCCCGGCAGCCGCCGCAGATCGTTTGATAGCCGCATTGGCCGCAGGCTCCTTTATAAGCCTGGGTGCGCAGCTGCTGAAACAGTCCGCTGTTTTTCCAGATTTCATCAAAGGGCGTATCGTGTACATCGCCGGCTTCCTCCACCATATAAGCGCAGGGCCGCACCTTGCCCACCGGACTGATGATGCAGTAGGTCAACCCGGCCAGACAGCCCCGGGTGAATCGTGGGTCCAGTTCCACGCCCAACTGTTTGGCCACCCGTGTAAACTGGGGCGCGCAGGTTGGCTTAATGGGGATAGCAACCTGCTTTTGCTTCTCCATAATGGTGCGCAGCAGAGCTTCATATTCCAGTACCTCCACCGCCGTATCCTCAATAAAAACGCCGCGGCCCACCGGAATGAGAAAGAACAGATATTGGGCCATAGCACCCATCTCCACGGCAAAGTCGATCATATCGCACACTTCGTTTTTGTTCCAATCCATAATGGTGGTGTGAATTTGGAAGGGCAGGCCAACCTCCCGACAGTTTTTCATGCCCTGCACCGTGCGGGCATAGGCCTCCTGATGACCGCGAAAGCGGTTGTGTTTGGCCTCGTCCAGACTGTCCAGACTGATGCCCATGGCGGCAGCGCCGCTGTCCTTCAGCCTTTGGGCCACCTCCTTGGTAATCAGCATACCGTTGGTGCCAAACACCGGCCGCAGCCCTTTGGAAGCAGCATAGGCCACCAGTTCATAAATATCGGGCCGCAATAGCGGCTCACCGCCGCTGAAAATCATAATTTTGAAACCGGCGCGGGCAATCTCATCAATCAGTTTTTTCCCTTCCGCGGTAGTTAACTCCTCGTCCTTCTTGCCGCCAGCATCCTGATAGCAATGACTGCATTTCAGGTTGCATTGGTTGGTTGTCATCCAAGATACAATCATGGTTCGTCTTCTCCTTGCCTTTCCTGATAATTTCTCACAGCGTTCTGCAAAAACTCGTTCACCTCAAAGCGCAACTCGTGAAACGAGTCGTAAACACTGCTTTTCTCCGCCGAATCAAAAATCACAAAATCGTGATGATTGGTCTTGCGGGACACCGCGCCAACTTCCGTTTCCATAGCCAGATAGCGGCGGGCAATCTCCTGGCTTTTGCTGCTGTCCAGCGGCTCATTCTGATGCAGCAGCCGGATGGCGTCGGCAATCAGCTTATGCCATTGCTCCACAGCGCGTTGCTTCTCCGCAGCCTCCTTTTGCAGCTCCCGTTGCTCCGATTCCTGTTCCCGATAAGCATTTTCCTCAAAGGAACAGTGTAGCTTCCACAAATACTTGCCCTCATCCTGGAAACGTTCAATCACATGGGCATAATGCTGCCAGTTGACAGCATCGTCCGACTTCACCGTCTCACAGAGATTTTTCAGCGTAGCAAACCGCTTCATCAGCGCCGACATTTCCTTTTCCACGTCATGAATTTTCTCCTCCAGCAGCCCCTGCACTCCAGCAGTATCCTCAAAGCCTGCCAGACTTTGCCGAATTTCCATCAGCGAAAGCCCCATAAATTTAAAACAAAGTATTTTATAAAGCTTTTCTTCATCCTTCTCCGTGTAAAGACGCTGATTGCGGCTGCCTTTCGCCGACGGCTTCAGCAGATTTTCTTGGTCGTAATACTGAATGGTGCGCACCGTAACGCCCACCTTATCGGCCAGCTCGCCCACAGTCATATAGCGCCGTTCTCCATCCTCCGGCATGAAACCCCCCCTTTCTGCAGGTTATCGACAAATTATTATAGCGGATAACGCAACGTCACTGTCAATATGAAATGAAAAAAATTAGTGAAAAATAATGTTATGGGAAGGGAGAAACGGATGGGGAGACAGTTTTTATAAAACATTTTATATGATGATAAAAAGAATTAGCCATTGTCTAACAGCTAATTCTCTTTAAATGCAAATTATAGGTTTGTAAAATTAAACTGTATAGCCTTCAATACATTAGTATACAGAACTTTGGGTAAAACGTCATTTGATAGGTGCTGTTGTAAATATTTTAATACATAAGCATAAGATACACAAGGATATGCAGAGCCAAACACAATTTGTTCTGTCAATAAAGTGTTGGCAACGTCAATAAAGTCGCGACTTCCAGGAATGTTGAGCATATAAATATCAGGCATCAGATATAGATTTTTATGCAACAGACCATTCCACATCATTTCCTGCACATAAGGCCAACCACCATGCGCTGTGATAATTGTTAAATCGGGAAAATCCGTTAAGATTCTGTCTAAGGCAACTGGCTGCAAATTACTTAATTTTCTCTGGCATTTTCCGCCAAAAGACAGGAAAATAGGAGTTTGATTCGCTTGACAATAATTATAGATTGGATAAATTCGACTATCATCTACATCAATGAATTGATAGCCTGGTTCCAGAGCAATTCCACAAATTTCCGGATATTGTGTATACTGTTTTATCACTTCTATAGAATTTTGTCCGCCTAAAGAATCAATATCTGGTACGCCAAGGAATCTTCCTGGATAAGCAGCGGTTAGTTGAAATAAGACATCGTTGCTAACAGTCTCTGTAGGATCTCCGCAAGTCCCAGAGAAACGACGTACTGGAACTAAGGCTTTCTGTACACCATTGGCATCCATTTCCTTGATGAATTGCTCCATGGAGCTTTGTAAAAATGACTGCGGAAGTTCCATTTGAAAACGTCTTGCACAGCGTTGCCGGGTTTCCAGATTAAAAACATAACGATTTAGAGCCAGTAGTAAAGTAACTGCTTGATACGCTGTACCTTCAGCTTATGGAAACTGGCATAGTCACTGGCGCAACTGCGCTTTCCATTACAAAAGAAAAAAGATTAACGGAAAGCAGCAGGTGGAAGTGATGGTGGCGTTTCCAATAGAACGAGATGTAAAATCTACAGATTGCTTTAAGGTGTGGAAGTTTCCCGAAATTCTGGTGGTTGTTGCAGTTCATTATGGAAGCGGAAGTATTTCTTCCACGTGGGAACGATTCTACCGCTTTACTTCTTCAAAAGAACATTAAAATATGGGGATTATAAGAAATATTACATGGTGAGCGCTCCAATCCCACAGAATTTTGGATAACTGAATTGTAACGGCCTGTTAGAAAATAAATGCTTGCATTGAATATTTGGTTAAGAATGTATACGAGAAAAATTTAAACAGGTTTGGTGAAACCAATTTGTTTTCAATGCTCTAGGGATTTATTGTGGTCGGCTTCTTTTATCACTGTGCGCATTTTTTGTAAAAATAGCAAAACTTCTTCTTCCGGCAGCTGTAGCAGCAGGAGCAGAAGCACCGGCGCAGAGAGGGAATTTTGTCCGTTTTTCAGAGCGCTGTAGGAACGGGGCGTGATGTGCAGCAATTCGGCCATGTGTTCTTGTGAAACCTGCAGTTTTTGGCGATGCTGTTCCGCTAATTCTAATAAATAGGGCTGAAATAGTTTGGTGTAGCTGTGCATAGAAAAAACCTCCGCATGACGAGTTTGGTTAAAAAAATTTTAGCGCGGCCGGAACTGTACTTCCATGAGGTGCAGTTCCGGTTTTAGGCTTGATCAAGGAATGTGCGGAAAATTTTTCGTTGGATAAAAGAAAGTAATGGCAGCATAATTGTGAAAATAGGGCTTGCTTTTTGCAGAAAAAAAGAGTATAAATAGATTTGTAGAACGGTAGGGTTATAGTGGAATGCTGTAGCCGCATGCAAAATTATTTGTAGGATGGTTGTCTGGTAGTGTGAAAATAGGGTTGTCGCACGCCGTTTTTAGGGGTGCTTTTTTATTTTTGCGCGGCCGGTACAACGGTAGGAGGCATGTAGTATGATTATT
This sequence comes from uncultured Peptococcaceae bacterium, assembly GCA_902492275.1. Lineage (GTDB taxonomy): Bacteria > Bacillota > Peptococcia > Peptococcales > Peptococcaceae > UBA7185. Next base: position 61,064 of record CABUKW010000002.1, on the reverse strand, counting down.
GTTGTAAAGCACGGTGCCGATGAGGCAAAATTGCAAAATGTCATTCAGTACCTGGAAGCGCGGGATTTGAAGCTGCATATTTCCCAGGGGGTAGAACGCACCATCATTGGTCTGGTGGGCGCTACGCAGGAGCAAAAGGCCAGCTTGAATGCGGAAGCGCTAGACGGCGTAGAAAAGGTGATGCCGGTTGTAACGCCTTATAAACTGGCCAGCCGGGAGTTCCATCCGGAAAATACGGTGGTGCAGGTCGGCGATTTGACCATTGGCGGCGATGAACTGCAGGTGATGGCAGGGCCTTGCGCGGTGGAAAGTCTGGAACAAATGCTGGAAGTGGCTGAAATTGTGAAAGCCTCTGGCGCACGGATTTTACGGGGCGGCGCTTTTAAGCCGAGAACTTCGCCCTATTCCTTTGCCGGTTTAGAGGAAAAGGGCTTGCAATATATGGCGGAAGCGCGGGAAAAAACGGGACTGAGGATTGTCAGCGAGGTTATGGATCCGCGCAGCGTGCCGTTGGTGGCTGAATATTGCGATATTGTGCAGATTGGCGCCCGTAATATGCAAAACTTTAATTTGTTGCGGGAAGTGGGCAAAATTCAAAAACCGGTTCTGTTGAAACGGGGATTGTCTGCTACCATAGAAGAATGGATTATGGCTGCCGAATATATTTTATCTGGCGGTAATGAACAAGTCATTCTCTGTGAACGGGGCATTCGTACCTTTGAGACCTTCACCCGCAATACGTTGGATTTGGCAGCGGTGCCAGTGATCAAGGAACTGACCCATTTGCCGATTATTGTGGACCCCAGTCATGCTACTGGTAAATGGAATTTGGTACAGCCTATGTCCCGAGCGGCCATTGCTGCCGGTGCAGATGGCTTGATGATTGAAGTACATCCAGATCCATTGCATGCGTTGTCTGATGGACCGCAATCGCTGAAACCGCATAAATTTAACATGGTTATGGAAGATTTGCAGCAGGTTGCTCAGATTATGGGCAAGAAACTGTAATAGAAACGAGGGCTGTCGCATCTGCTGTGGCAGCCCTTCTTGTATTGTGCGGTAGTTGTTGATTGGATTTGTGCAAAAAGTGCAAATCTTTGGCAGGAGGACTTTTCAAAACGGAAAGATTATATTATTATTAAAAGTAAGGTTTTGTAAGAATATTGGGGAGGGATACCATGAAACAGTGCGTAGAGCCCAGTAAAGGGTTGCGGGGAACCTTAACCATTCCCGGCGATAAATCGATTTCGCATCGTTCCATCATGTTTGGTTCGCTGGCAGAAGGAAACACAGAAATTACCGGTTTTTTATACGGCGACGACTGTTTGAGTACAGTGGGTGCATTCCGCAGCATGGGGATTGAGATTGAAGTAAGCGATGAAAAAATTATTGTACATGGAAAGGGCTTACACGGTTTGCAAGAGCCTGACAATTATATTGACGTAGGAAATTCTGGCACCACCATCCGTCTGATTTCCGGTATTTTGGCCGGTCAGCCCTTTAATACGGTATTAACCGGCGATGCCTCCATTCGTAAGCGTCCGATGGGACGGGTGATCAAACCGTTGACGGCTATGGGCGCTAAAATTATTGGTCGGCAGGGCAATACGCTGGCGCCGCTGGCTATTGAAGGAAGCAAGCTTCATGCTATGCACTATCAATCGCCGGTAGCCAGCGCCCAAGTGAAATCGGCAGTGCTGCTGGCGGGGCTTTATGCCGAGGGCTGGACGGAGGTAACGGAGCCTAGCTTATCCCGCAATCATACCGAATTGATGCTGCAATCCTTCGGCGCTGAGGTGGAGGCTGTTGGCAATACGGTCAGAGTAAAAGGTAATCCGCAGCTGAAGGGGCAAAACATTGAAGTGCCTGGCGATATTTCTTCGGCGGCTTATCTGCTGGTAGCTGGCAGTATTATACCTGGCAGTGAAATTTGCTTGAAAAATGTCGGTTTAAACCCGACTCGCACCGGAATTATCGATGTGTTGCTGGCAATGGGAGCCGATTTAACCATTCTCAACGAGCGGGTCAGCGGCGGAGAAAAAATGGGTGACATTGTAGTGCGCAGCGCATTTTTGCATGGTACTACCATTGCTGGCGATTTCATTCCCCGCCTGGTAGATGAAATTCCTGTGCTTGCAGTGGCTGCGGCCTGTGCTTCCGGTGTGACGGAAATTCATGACGCACAGGAATTGAAAGTAAAAGAAAGCAACCGGTTGGAAACTGTGGCGCAGGGTTTGCGGGCCTTTGGCGTGGATATTACGGTGCTGGAGGATGGCTTGCGCATTGTAGGCGGCAAGTCCTTACAGGCCGGTGCAACCTGCAATAGCTTTACCGACCATCGCATTGCCATGTCGATGACCATTGCAGCTTTGGTGGCAGAAGGCGCGGCAGAAATTGAAGGTTTTGAAGCAGTGTCAGTGTCTTGGCCATCCTTTTGGAGTGATTTGCAAGGGTTAGAGGTGAAATAAATGATAGACGCGCAGACAAAATTGTTTGGATTGCTGGGTAATCCGGTGGGCCATTCTATGTCGCCCTTTATGCACAATATTTTTCTGGAGCAGTGCGGAATCAATGGCGCTTATCTGGCTTTTTCCGTGGAGAAAGAAAATATTGGCGCAGCCGTACGGGGGATGCATGCGCTGGGCGTGCAAGGCTGTAATGTGACCATTCCCCATAAGGAAGGCGTAATTCCCTATTTGTGCGGCATGAGCAAAGCGGCACAGGCTTGCGGCGCAGTGAATACGCTGATTGATACGCCTGACGGTTACTATGGCGATAACACCGACGGCGCCGGTTTATTGGCGGCGCTGGAGGCCAAGCATCATTGGCAGGCTGCCGGACAGCGCATTCTTTTGGTAGGTGCTGGCGGTGCGGCCAAAGGGGTGTCGGTGGCTATGGCGTTACAGGGTGCAGCGAAAATCTGCATTGCCAACCGCAGCATGGAAAAAGCGGAGCATCTGGCGGCGCAGATTGCAGCGTTGAGCCATACTGAAACTGAAACAGTATCTTTGCAGGAGTTGCAAAATCCAGAGCTGTATGAGCAGTATGGTACGATTGTGAATACCACCTCTCTGGGGATGTCGCCCAATTTGGACAATATGATTCCTGTTAATATCCAGGCGCTGCAGCCAGCACATTTGGTGGTAGATTTGATTTATAATCCGTTAGAGACCAAGCTGTTGCGGCTGGCGCGGGAACAGGGCGCACAGACAGCTTCCGGCTTGGGCATGTTTATCTATCAGGGTGTGTTGGCTTTTGAAGCATGGACCGGCGTGCGGCCGGCAGCCGACGCCATCGAAGCCCAGCTGATCGCCAAGCTGAGCGGAAAGTAAAAAGGTTGGATAATAAGGAGACTATGCCGTGAGTTACGATTTGGATTTTTGGAAATATCAAGACGGCGTGTATTTAGACAATCAGACTGTGTATGAAAAGGCTTGCTGTGATGGAGAACGGGTGGAAGGCTTAGAGGAGCTGCCGATTGGACAAATCCGGCAGCGCATTGCCGACAGCTTTGCCGATTGGCAGCGGTTGGATGGGGACAATTATGAAAAAAAGGGCGCTGGCGCTTTTACCGTGTTTACCACATCGCAGATTGTGCGTATTGATTGCTATGGGTTATCTGGCTTTGACATGAACAGATTGATTGATATTTTATTGGAGTTTGAATGTCCGTTGTATGATCCCCAGTTACCGGCCCGCTTTGACGGGTAGTGGATAGGAAGCGGTATTTGTAGATGAGAGAAACCTTAAGAGGTGATGGCTTTGATTCGTTATTTAGAAGGCGGGGAATCCCATGGAAAAGGTTCGGTGGCTATTATAGAAGGGCTTCCGGCAGGCATTCCCCTTGATTTGGAGTTTATCAATACACAACTAGCCCGACGGCAGGGTGGCCATGGCCGCGGCGGCAGAATGAAAATTGAAAAGGATAAAGTGGAAATTTTCACAGGTGTGCGGGATGGAAAAACATTAGGTTCTCCTGTGACGCTCATGGTGCATAATAAGGATTGGGCCAACTGGGAGAAAATTATGTCGGCCGAGCCAGGCGCGGCTACCGATAAGCGCAAGGTGACATTGCCCCGACCTGGTCATGCCGATTTGACTGGCGGTATTAAGTACCATCAACAGGATTTGCGCAATATTTTAGAACGCTCCAGCGCCCGGGAAACAACAATTCGTGTAGCGGTGGGCGCTTTGGCGCAAGATGTGTTGCGTCAATTTGGCGTAAAGCTATGGGGCCATGTGGTTAGCATTGGATCGGTGGAGGCGCTGCCCAATTATGAAAATTTGAATGATGGACTATATGAAACGCCGGTTTATTGTACGGACAAAGAAGCCGAGCAAGATATGGTGCAGTTGATTGACCGGGCAAAGAGCCAAGGTGATACCTTAGGCGGTGTGGTAGAAGTGGTGGTGCAAGGGCTGCCTTTGGGAATTGGCAGTTATGTGCATTATGACCGCAAGTTGGACGGCCGTTTGGCGCAGGCTGTTATGAGCATCCAGGCCTTTAAAGGGGTAGAGATTGGCTTGGGCTTTCAGGCCGCTGTTCTGCCCGGCTCTCAGGTGCATGATGAAATTTTTTATGAAGCGAGCAGAGGCTTTTATCACAAAACTAACCGTTGCGGCGGGTTGGAAGGCAGCATGACCAATGGGGAGCCAGTGGTTATTCGTGGGGCTATGAAGCCGATTCCCACGTTGTACAAGCCATTGCATAGTGTAGATTTTCTGACCCATGAAGAAGGTCTGGCTTCGGTGGAACGGTCTGACGCCTGTGCTGTACCGGCGGCAGCGATTGTGATGCAGAATGCTGTGGCTTGGACTATTTTGGAAAGCTTTTTGGAAAAATTCGGCGGCGACAGCTTGTTGGAAGTACGACGCAATTATGACAGCTATGTGGATTATGTGAAGGCGGCCATGCAATGAAGAGTCTGATTTTGATTGGCTTTATGGGCACGGGGAAAACAACTTTGGGCAAAGAACTGGCCAAGCGACTGCAACTGCCTTTGGTGGATTTGGATACCGTCATTGTACAGGAACAGCAAATGGCGATTGGCGAAATTTTTGTCCGTTTTGGCGAGGAAGCCTTCCGGCAGATGGAGCATGAGGTGTTGTGTCGTTACGCGGCTCAGCCCAATTTGATTATTTCTCCTGGCGGCGGTGCTGTGCTGCGGGCGGAAAACCGTGCAGTTATGCGGGAACATTGCTTTGTTATCAGTCTTTTGGCGCAGCCTCAAATTATTTTGGAGCGGGTAAATCAAGAGCGTACGGTGCGGCCGGTGCTGGAGCAGCGAGAGCCGGGGCAGAGTAAGCTAGAGCGCATTGAGCAGGTGCTGGCGCAGCGGATGCCCTGTTATCGGGAGGCAGATTTATTGCTGGATACCAGCCATTGTCCAGTAGAGCAGTTGGCAAATCAAGTAATAACGTGGTTAAAAGAGCAGACGGGAGAAGCGTTATGAAGCTATTAAAAAAATTGGAAGTGTCGTTAGGATCGCGCAGCTATGCCATTGAAATCGGTACCGGTTTATTGTACTGCTGCGGTGAAAAAATTGCCGAGTTGGTAAAAGGGCGGCAGGCTGCCGTGATTACCGACAGCAATGTGGGGCCGCTTTATCAGGAAACGGTGCAGAAAAGCTTGGAGCAGCAGGGATTTCAGGTGACTGTCATTGCCATCCCAGCCGGTGAGAGCAGCAAGAGCTGGCAGCAGGCAGAACATATTTTGACGGTGCTGCTGGAGAAAAAATTCCATCGGGATAGTTGCGTAATTGCCTTAGGCGGCGGTGTGGTAGGCGATTTGGCCGGCTTTGTGGCCAGCATTTATCAGCGAGGCGTTACTTTTTTTCAAATTCCGACCTCTTTGTTGGCGCAGGTGGACAGCAGTGTAGGCGGCAAGGTGGCGGTCAATCACGCGCTGGGGAAAAATATGATAGGCTCCTTTTATCAGCCGCGACTGGTGCTCATTGATTTGGAAACTTTACAGACCTTAGAGCAGCGCCATTGGCAAAATGGTTTAGCAGAAGTGGTGAAGTATGGCGTTATTTATGATATTCACTTTTTCCGCTTTTTGCAGGCCCATGCAGAGGCTATTTTACAGCGGGATTTGGAAGCTGTGGCAGAGGTGATTGCCGATTGCTGCCGTTTAAAAGCGGATGTGGTGGCGCTGGATGAAACAGAAAGCGGCGTGCGCGCCAAGCTGAATTATGGACATACCATTGGTCATGGCCTGGAATTGGCCGGCCATTATCAGGGCTATCTGCACGGAGAAGCGGTGGCAGTCGGTATGGTGCTGGCTGCTCGCTATGCAGCGGAACAGGGTTTCTGCGATGCTGTGGTGGAAAGCGAATTGAAAGAGCTGTTGCAGCAGTTTCAATTACCCACCCAGGTGGATAAATCGTTGGCGATAGAAGATATTTTAAATGGTATGCTATTGGATAAAAAAGTGCAGGATGGGCAGTTGGTGTTCATCTTGCCAGAAAAGCTGGGCAGTGTTAAAATTGTAAAAGGTATTGAGCAGGAAGCAATTCGAATGCTTCTGCAAAAAGATATTGAGGCATAGAAGGTGAAGTGATGAAAGCAATTCGTGGTGCGCACACCGCACAGGCCAACACGGCGGAAGCTATTCGCAGCTGTACGCTGGAATTGTTACAGGCGATTATGGAGGAAAATGGATTACAGGCGGAGAATATTATTAATGCAACTTTTACAGCGACAAAAGATTTAGACGCCGCTTATCCTGCCAAATTTGCTCGGGAACTGCCGGGGTGGGATCAGGTGCCGCTGTTTTGTGTGCAAGAAATGTATGTGGAAGGGTCGTTGCCGTCCTGTATCCGTGTTATGCTGTTGACCGAGCAGGAAAACAAGGCTGCGGTGCAGCATGTTTATTTAGGCAACGCAGTTTGTCTGCGTCCCGATTTGGCAAAATAAAAAGGCTGAATCCTATTGGAGTTAAAAACGAAAATTGTCAGGAAAGAAGGAGTTTTTATGTATACTGCACGGTTACGTGCCGATAAAATGTCTGCATTAAAAGAAAAGAATACAGTGAAAAATAAAGTCATCACCATGCTGTTATCCGGCTTGACGTATAAGCATAAGGAATTGGGCCGCGATTGTACCGAACAGGAATGCTTGGAGGTTATCTCCAAAGAGCTGAAGCAGGAACGGGAAGCGCTGGAAATGGCGCAGGGCCGGGAAGATAAGATTGCCGAGCTGCAAGCGGAAATTGCCATTCTGGAAAGCTATCTGCCTAAACAGATGAGCGCTGAGGAAGTGGCAGCCGCTGTGGCAGAATTGATTGCCAAAGCCGGCTTGGAAACGACCGTGAAAAACAAAGGTATGATTATGAAAACCGTTATGGGTGAATTGAAGGGCAAAGCAGACGGCAAAGTGATTGGCGCTGCAGTGGATGCCTTGTTAAAATAAACGATACACGAGGGCTTGTCGGCTTAAAAAAGGTTGACAGCCCTATTTTTATAGGAGCATGGTATGAATTACAGACAATTTCTGTTGGAGGACGTTGCCGATATTGCGGCGCTTTATGTGGCGTCGTTCAATGCGCCGCCCTGGAATGAGCAGTGGACCCAGGAGACAGCCAGCCAACGGCTGCGGCAGATGCTGCAGCGGCCTAGCGCTTACGGTCTGCTGGCTTATGAGGAACAGGGACTTTGCGGTATGATTCTCGGCGATGCGGAACCGTTTTATAATGGCACGCAGTTTCAAATTAGAGAATTTTGTGTGGATAACAGCCGCCGTGGGCAGGGCTTAGGGACAAACATTTATCAGGAGCTGGAACGCCGGCTGCAGCAGCGAGGCATTCGTGAAATAATCTTGTACACGCTGCGGCATCCCGCTGCCGAGGGTTTTTATAATAAAATGGGCTTAGAGACCAACGAAGAGATGGTGTTTATGCAGAAAAAGCTAAGCTAACTTGCAGACAAATAAAAGCCCCGCTTGCAGGGCGGGGCCGACGTCATTATTTTGCTGTGCTGTACTGCTGCTGTGCAAAGGCTCTGACCGCTTCTAAATCTTTTTGGTCTGGATGGCCTTTTACCATATCGAAATTTTTCAGCATTTCTTTGGCCTGTTCCTGCATGACAGGGTCGTGCAGCAGCTTGAGGTATTGCTCCTGCACTTCCAGCGGCATTTTGCCGGTACACATAAAGGTGCCCTGCAAGGTTGCGCCCTGCGGTAAATATTGGGCGGCGTTATTCAGGATTTTCTGATAATAGGTGTCGCCTTCGCCAAAACCGGCAGTGCCGAATAAAGCAATTTTGGTGGCAGGCAGCTGCGCCATCACTTTTTGCGATTGTTCCGGGCAAGATAAACGGTCCGCCCAGAAACCGTAGAAAATCAAATCGGCGTCTGCAAATTTTTCTGGATGCTTTAAGGCTTCGATGGTGGAATAAAAGCATAAACATTCGTCTTCCGGCAAGGAATGGCGGATGGTTTGAGCTACTTTGGCGGTATTGCCAGTGTGACTATCATAAAGAATTGCGTAACGCATGAGAAAAAACCTCCCTGATGAAAATCAAAATCTTATTACTATTATACACCACTTGTCAAGGGGTGAAACAAGAGAAAAATCTTTTCCTGGCAATGAAAATGGAGTATACTGAAGATAGTGGAACGGGAAGGAGTCTTGAACGATGAAATATCAATTAGAATGTGAAAATTTGCAGGCATATTTAGCTTCCAGTCATTATATTGATTGGCAGCATCCCTTTATTCAGAAAAAGGCAGCAGAGCTGTTTGCTGAATGCAAAGAGGAGAGGGAAAAGATTAAAGCGGCGTTTACCTTTGTGCGGGATGAAATTCCCCATTCAGGCGATATTGGAAGCCATAAAATTACCCATACGGCCTCGGAAGCTTTGGCTGAGGGGGAGGGAGTCTGCTATGTCAAATCTATGTTGCTGGCGGCGTTATTGCGCAGTCAGGGCATTGCCACAGGTTTGTGCTATCAGCGTTTGGCGCGGGCCAATGACCATATTATTCATGCCTTAAATGCTGTTTATTTGTCCGATTTACAGAAATGGGTACGGATAGACGCCCGCGGCAATTTGCCGGGCAAAGTGGCAGAATTTGATGTGGCAAGACCAGAACAGGAGCAACTGGTGTTTTCCGTGCGGACCGAGTTGGACGAGGTGGATTATCCGGTGATTTATGCAGAGCCGCCGGTGGCAACCACCAGGGTATTGGAAGAAAATACCGATTGTGTGGAATTGCTGCAGAAAAAATTGCCGGAACGGTTATAGAGGAGCATAGAATGACAAAGAAAAAACAAAAGAAGCCGGTGTCCGCGCCGCTGGAAAAGCCGGCAGAGCGTAAGGCGAGTAAAAAAGAGAGAAAGGCTGCTGTAGAGCAGCAGAAAAAAGCATGGAAATCCAAACGGCAGAAATTTTATGGCGCTGCCATGGTGCTGGCGCTGATTGCTGTGATTATCAGTTTTGCTTCTGGCTCTGCTTATGGGCAGGAGATCTACCGTTGGCTGCAGATAGGCTGTTATGTTTTGATGGGTTGCTGTGGCGTATTGATAATGCGGGCGGGCCGCTATGAAGAAACAGAAAAGCGGCAGAACCGCATGAACTCTATGGGCATGGTGTTTTTGATGGTGGCTTTCGGTATGGGACTTGCCGAGTTGGTTATGATGCTGCGCGGATAAAGAAAAAGCTGTGTATTGCGGAAGTTGTTCTTCCACGATACGCAGCTTTTCCGTTTTATTTCGCTTTTTTCTGCATCCATTGCTGCAAAGTTTGGCAGACCTCGTTCAATGGTTTGCGGATAATGGGTTGATGGGGCAGAGAATTGAGAAAGTCCTTGCCGTAGCCTTTGCTCAGAAGCCGCTTATCCAGAATGATGATGGAGCCCCAGTCATCGGCGGAGCGGATGAGCCGTCCACAGCCCTGCCGGAATTTGAGTATGGCTTGGGGCAGACTGTAGGCGGTAAAGCCGTTTTTGCCTTGGGACTGAATATATTCCATCTTGGCGCTGGTGATGGGCTTGGTGGGTGGTTGGAAGGGCAATTTGGTGATAATCAGGGTGGTTAATCCTGTGCCTTTTACATCCACGCCTTCCCAGAAGCTATTGGCGCCTAAAACAATGGTATTTTCTGTTCTGTTCAGACTTTGCAGAATGCTGGTGCGGTTGCCGTCTTGTCCGTGAGCCAGAATGTTGTAGCTGCTCAGCGCTGGATTGCGTTTAAGTGCAAAATAGGTTTTGTTCAGCATGGCGTAGGATGTGAATAGTACCAGCACACCACCAGTCACCGACTGAAAGATTTTTTCCAAACTGCTAATCAACATAGCCGAATAGGTTTCCTCACTGACTTGGGAATAGTCGGCAATGTCAGTGGGAATGGCAATGCAGGATTGTTTGGAATAATCGAAAGGTGAAGGCGTAATGTACGAGATATACTCGTATTCCTCCAACAGATAAAGCTGCGCCGTATATTTCAGATTATTGGCAATGGCCAGCGTAGCTGAGGTGAGAATGACGCTTTCATTGGTATCAAAGAGCCGTTCTTTGAGCATCGGCATCACGTCAATAGGGGCTACCGAAAGGCAAAGATTGGAGCCCCAACTGCTACGGGTGTACTCAATCCAGTAAATGTCGTTTTTGCGCTTCTCGCCTAAGAATGTTTCAATGAATTTGTTCTGCTCCCCAAACCAACTTTGCTGAAAGACTAGCTCTTTGGCTAACAAATCGGTGTCTTCAAACATATCTATCCGGTTGCGAATATGGGAAAGCCGGTTGTGGACGGTGCGTACTAAATCATTGATGCGGTCCAGTTGGGCAGCTAATTCCTGCCACCAGTCGCTCTTTCGCTCTTTGGCGGTGATGCGCCATTCGTTGTTGTGAGAAAGCTGCCCTATGGTAAAGATATAATCAATGGCCGTTTTGATGTTGCTTTCCAAAAAGTCTACGTCCTCTTTGAGCTGCCGCTGGGATAAAAGCAAATCGTCATAGACCTCGCTGGCTTCTGCCATATCTTTCACCTTGTTGATGATGCGGGCCACAACACTGTTGCTGCGCAGTAAGTGCTGACTGTTCTTACGCAGAAATTCCAAATCCACCGTATCGGTAAATTGCCGGGTAGCTTCATCCTCCAGATTGTGGGCTTCGTCCACAATAATATATTCATAGGAGGGAAGGATTTGATTTTCCAATTTAATATTCTGCAATAACAGTGCATGATTGGTGATAATGAGCATGCTGTTTTCGCATTCCTTACGGTTGCGCATGTAGTAACAGTCACGAATTTGACCGCACTGACTGCCGATACAGGTTTCGCTCTGGCTGGCAATCGTTGCCCAGAATTGTTGTTCCAGCTTATTGAGATTGAGCGTTTCTTTGTCGCCCTGGGTGGTGATAGTCAGCCAGTAGACCAGCTCCGCCAGAAAGATTTTTTCATTCCAGCTCACTGTGGCCGCCTGATTGAGATATTGTTGAAAGCGGCGCATACAAATATAGTTGCTGCGGCCTTTGCTCAATGCCACCGGAAAATCGTAATCCAGGCACTGCTTCAGAAAGGGAATGTCCTTCTGATAAAGCTGCTCCTGTAATGCAATGGTGTTGGTAGAAACCAGTACCCGGCATTGGTTCTCGTAAGCCCATAACAGCGCCGGCAGCAGATAGGCAAAGGATTTGCCGGTGCCGGTGCCTGCCTCAATAATACCGTGGCTGCTGTTCAAAAAGGCATTGGCAATGCTCTGCTGCATTTCTATTTGCTGCGGGCGGTGCTGATAAGATGGTGAAGCGTGGGCCATTAAACCGTCTGGTTCAAAGAATTTTTTGGTTTGATGGAAGCTGAGCAGCGGCCGTTTACCGTATACCGGCGCCGGCTCTACAGTATCATACTTTTTGCCGATTTCCGCATGGGCTACCGCCTCAGTGCGGATTTTTTCTAGCCAGGTGACTAGTCCACAGTCATCCTTTTCAAAAATGGCTAAAATTTTCTGCAACAGGAATGGGTTTAGCTGGCAGGCTTTATCGCTTAATGCTAACAACACCTGGGCAGTGCTGTCAGCATCCTGCAGCGCGCGGTGAAAGCCTTGGCTGTCGATGCCCAGCGCGCCGGCAATACTAATCAGCTTGTAGCTGGTTAAGGTAGGCAGAAAAATTTTGGCTGCATCATGGGTATCCACCCATTGATTGGGCAGTATCCGGCCCAGATGCTGCTCCAGCATGCCTTTGTCGAAGCTGACATTGTGGGCCACCAGCATAAAGTCTCCGATGAAATCCAGCACAGCCTGCTCGACATCGCACCAGTGAGGCTGATGCTCTACCATGTCGTCATCGATACCAGTAAGCTGCACAATGTTTTCTGGAATAGGATTGTAAGGCTTAATCAGTTGGCTGTAGCGGTCAGCAATCTGTCCGTCAATAACTTTTACCATGCCGATTTCAATAATTTCTGATGATTGGTCCAGACCGGTGGTTTCCGTGTCCAGACAAACAAACGATAGTTTCAGCAAGAGAAACTCCTCCAGTTCTTATAGCTGCCAGCTATTGAGATATTCCTGCTGTTCAGCGGTGAGGCTGTCTATGGTGATGTTTAAGGCCTGCAGTTTAATTTGCGCCACCCGCTGGTCGATTTCTTTGGGTACCGAATGTACGGCATTTTCCAGTTCGGGATGGTTGACCACATATTCTAAGGACAGCGCCTGTAATGCGAAGGTTAAATCCATGATTTCTGCCGGATGTCCATCGCCGGCGGCCAGGTTGACCAAACGGCCTTCTCCTAACAGGTAGACCTTGCGGCCATCGGCAAAATGAAATTCTTCGATGTTTGGCTTGGTCTGTCCATGGCTGACGCTCAGGCGGTTCAGCGCTTCTTTGTCGATTTCCACGTCAAAATGGCCGGCATTCGCTAAAATGGCCTTGTTCTTCATTACCTGGAAGTGTTCTTCGGTAATGACTTTTTTGTCGCCGGTGACCGTGATAAAGTAATCGCCCAACGGAGCGGCGTCCACCATTTTCATTACCTGAAAACCATCCATGATAGCTTCAATGGCTTTGATGGGGTCAACTTCCGTTACAATGACTTTAGCGCCTAATCCTTTGGCTCGCATAGCGGCGCCTTTGCCGCACCAGCCGTAACCGGCCACTACTACAGTTTTTCCAGCTACTACCAGATTGGTGGTGCGCATGATAGCGTCCCAAGCCGACTGACCGGTGCCATAGCGATTGTCGAAGAAATATTTGGTCAGTGCGTCGTTTACGGCAATCATAGGAATTTTCAATGCGCCGTCATTTGCCATGGAGCGCAGACGGATGATGCCGGTGGTAGTTTCCTCAGCGCCGCCTAAAATATTTTGCAGCATTTCTGGATGTTTACTGTGAAACAGCGAAGTCAAATCGCCGCCGTCATCGATGAATAAATCGGGCTTGGTTTGAATCAGTGCTTCGATATGGCCGAAATATTCTTCCTCGGTTGCACCGTGCCAGGCAAAAGCGGTGACACCGCTGTCAACCAGTGCCGCTACTACATCATCCTGGGTAGATAAAGGATTGCTGGCTGCTACTGCAACCTGTGCGCCACCGGCTTGAATGACCAGAGCCAGATAAGCAGTTTTGGCCTCCAAGTGCAGGCAAATAGCCACCCGTTTACCAGCAAACGGCTGCGTGCGACGAAATTCTTCTTCTAACTGATTTAAAATGGGCATGTGGTTTTTTACCCAGTTGATTTTATCGTGACCCTGTGGCGCCAGAGCCAGATTTCTGATTTGACTTTCCATGTAAAATCCTCCTAAATAATTTCCCAGCCAATAAAGTTGGCAGATCTATTTTTAACGGCCAGAGCCATTATCATATACATACCTTTTTATTATAAAAGAAAGAGGGGGTAAATTACAAGTGATTTATCATTGACAGAATAGGTCTATCATGATAGACTTAGAGAAAAAGAAAGGTCTATCTCGATAGACTTGAAAGGGACGTGATAAGATGGACGATTTAAAATTGTTTGACGGTGAATATAAATTTGCCTGCTTGGTGTGGGATCATGAGCCGGTGGGCTCAGGCGAGCTGGTAAAACTCAGCGCGGAGAAACTGGGCTGGAAAAAATCCACGACGTATACAGTTCTGAAAAAATTGTGTCAAAAAGGTATCCTGCGCAATGACCATGCGGTGGTGACGGCATTGGTTAAACGGGAGGCTGTACAAAAATATGAAAGTCAGGCAGTGATTGAGAAAGCCTTTGACGATTCCTTGCCTAAGTTTATCGCCTCATTTCTCAGCGACCGCAAATTGTCGCAGCAGGAAGCGGCGGAGATTTTGGCGCTGATTGAAACCCATCAGGAAACAGAGCAGTAAAGGTTTACGCAGCGAGGAGGTGCGGGATGGACAGGCTATTGATTACGGTATTGAATATGAGCATCACGGCCAGCTGTGTGCTGCTGGTGGTGTTGGTAATGCGGTTGATATTGCAGCGGATGAAGGTGCCGAAGTGGATGATGTGCTTGTTGTGGATTGCGGTATTTTTTCGGCTGCTGTGTCCGGTGGCGCTGACCAGTGAATACAGCTTGCTGCAATATGTTCCCCAGTGGGACGGCGCAGTGCAGTCCGGTACACAGCTGGAATATATTACGCCCGATGTGTATGTGCAGCAGCTGCCGGTGACAAAGCAAACTGATGTGGTTGTGGAATCAGCTGTTGTCCAGCCGGTGCAGGAGATGGATCGGGTTGCTGGATATAATGAAACGGGGGGCATTGGTTTCATTATGCTACTGCCGGTGGTTTGGTTTATCGGTGTGCTGATGTTTGCGGCCTACAGCGGTTGGCGGTGGTATGGATTGCGGCAGCGGGTAGCTACGGCTACGCGAGTGGTAGATAATATTTATGAGAGCGACTGTGTTGTCAATCCCTTTGTGATGGGACTGCTGCGGCCAAAAATCTATCTGCCGCTGGGACTGGAGGGAGCAGCGCGGAACTATATTGTGCTGCATGAGCAAAGCCACATTCGGCGGGGCGATTTATGGTGGAAGGCTATCGCCCAGATTGCATTGGTGCTGCACTGGTTTAATCCGTTGGTTTATGGGGCCTATTATTTATTGGGTCAGGATTTGGAACAGGCCTGTGATGAGAAGGTGGTAGCCCGTCTAGGCAGCGCTTGCAAGGCAGATTACAGCCGCACGCTGTTGGCTATGAGCGTAGCCAATCGCCATTTGCTGACGCCGTTGGCCTTTGGCGAAAGCCGAACCAAGCAGCGGGTCAAGAATATTCTGCAGTATGCCCGACCGACGGCAAAGGCTTTGCTGGTGTGGGTGGTTATCGGCATTATGGTGGCGGTGTCCTGCCTGAGCAATCCCATAACGCCGTCGTTAGAAAAAAATCTGTATCAACAGGAATCAAGGAAGTCCATTTTTTATCAGAATTATTATTTGGATTTAGAGCCAGATTTGCAAGCGGTTTATGAGATTTTATGGCCCGATAATCCCTTGCAGCTGCGGCAAATGATTGCCTATCATCCCAAAGGAACGCTATATAGTGTGACAGGATATGATGTACGAGAAGAAATTGTACAAAATCCAGAGGAGCGCAGCGGTAGCTTTCAGTTTAGTACCAATCGTTATCTAGCATTCCAACAGCATAAGCCGCAAATGGAGCAGTATATGCGGGTGGCGATGGCTTTGCTGCAAATTGAACGGGCCGACGCACTAGTGGTTTATCGGCGCAGCGAGGAAACGGATGTCGGTCAGTATTTGGATATGGCGTTAACCTTGACTGATGCGCCGCAAAATCAGATGGAATTGCAGCAGCTGTTAGAAGCTTGGGAGATTGAACAGGCAGAGGAACGGGCCGCTCAATTATGGCCCATTGGGGAAACCATGCGGCGCAGAGAGCAGCAAATGCTGGCAGTGCGGGAGGCGTTTCCTTTTTATGATATGCTCAGTTCAGGTTCTCTGTCATGTAATTTTAGTTTACCGGAGCCAGGAACTTATTGTGTGCAATTCACTATTGACGAACGGGATGCCTATTTGCGAGAGCGGGAAAAAACAAGATTGGATTATGAGAAATCGGCTATTCTGTTGTTTGCCCAGTATCCACAGTTAGTTGATATAGAGTTTCGTTTCTTAGGTCAGACACTCGCCTGGGGAATTTCTTTTACCAATGAAACGCTGCACTTTAGCAGAAGTGAGTTGGAACAGCAGTGTGGTTCGCTTGCTTTATCGGCAGATAAGACAGTGACGGAGCAGGTGCAGCCGTGGTTTGCTAGGGCAGAGGCTTTTGGTGTTCCGGAGCCATACGGACAGCCGCAGATGGATTTTCATGAAAAATTGCGGCGCATGGAATGGTATTATGATACAGAAAAAACAGACGCCCATTATGCATGCGGAGAAGAATACAACAATCTGCGTTTTTCCTTGCTGCCTAACCAGTCTCCTGTGGATGAAGGCTGCTATTTGCAAATGGAATTTGTGAAGCCTTTGGAGGAATCGGCAGCAGAGCAGAGTGTTTCGTCCGTCTGGATTTATGGCAAACAGGCTCAATGGCAGGAGCTTATTGCACCGACGGTGATAGAAAAGGAACGCTATGAATACGGTGCAAAGCGGGAAATTCTTTGTTCTGGTTATTACCGCATTGTGGTGTCCCGTTGGAATATGGAACTGCGCAAAGCCTTAGAAGTACTGGGCGGACAAGTAGCAGCTGAACAGGCAGCCCCCTGGACGGTGATATATGAAGGAAGACTGACTTTCCAGCAGGAAATTTGAAGGAAAGCCCAAACAGTCATAAATATTGAAATAAAAACTGTTTTATTATATACTGGCTGTAATAAAAGCAGAAATGTGGGATGGATATGGGATTATTTGATAAAGGTTTAAAAGAGCCAGTGTTTTTGAAAGAAGATAGTTATGCACAGCAACAGTTGGAGCAGTTAGAAGCTTTGCATGCAGATGATGCAGAACTTCGTAAGAAAATAGATAAAGACATAAAATTGTTGAAATATGGTATTGCTGGAGAGGAACAAATTGCTTTTGAGTTGAGGAATAGCCATATACCGATGTATATTCTCCACGATTTATATTTGGAACATGACGGCGTAACTGCGCAGTTAGATTATGTGTTGGTTACGAAAGGGAAAACCTTTATACTGGAATGTAAAAATTTATATGGAAATATAGAGATTAATAATGCAGGGGATTTTATACGTACAGTACAATATGGCCGTAAATATGAGAAAAAAGGAATTTATTCGCCAATCACACAAAACCAGCGGCATTTGGAGTTACTGAAAGCGATCATAAGTGAAAGACAGCCTAACTTTTTACGGCGGGCGATGTTTGAAAAATACTTTTATGAAGAATATCGTTCTGTGGTGGTTCTAGCCAATCCGCAAACAGTGCTGAATGCGAAGTTTGCCAAAAAGGAGATAAAGGAACAAGTCATAAGAAGTGATCAACTGATTACTTATATCAAACGTATCAATGCAGGTGAAACGTATGCTAGTGATGCATCAATGCAGGGGTTTGCCAATTTTCTGTTATCAATGCACAAGGAAATTCCAATAGATTATACGGAAAAATATAAGAAAGCGATTGCGGAATCTACAGCACAAAAAAACAATTTAAGTGATTTGTTTATTACGGAAGAAAAATTGCTCTGTCCTAGATGCGGCGCTGTTATGGTAAAACGGCAAGCAAAGCGAGGAGCCTATACAGGTAATGTATTTTGGGGCTGTTCTAATTATCCAAGGTGCAAATGCATTATTAATATGGAATCTTCTAAACAGATATAAAAATTTGCCGGTCGTTTCCATAAAAATAACAGGCGCTGTCTGGTGGGCGGCGCCTGTTTTGTCAAATGATTTACAGCGTGGAATCTGTTTGCAGGTGGAATGCGGATTGGGCCGCGTCATGGTCTGCTTTGGCCTGTTCCAGGCGGTCGATGGCTTCCAGCAGGTAGCGGAACTGGCTGCTGCGTGCGTATTGCTCCCGTTCTGTTTTGAGATGGTGAACGGCGCCAGGCAAGTCCAAGTGGCGCTTGGCTTCGTGCAGCATATCGTACAGTTCTGCGTCGGACATGGCAGCATCATAATGCTGGTCGGCTACGGCTTTTTTTAACGTATCGGTCTGACAGTTGTTGTAGTAGTCCGTTTGGGCCAGATAATAGTTGGTGAGTTCCCGCAAATAACTGCCCAAAATAGGATTTAACTTTTCATTGAGAATCAGAGGGATAACAATCATTCCTTTCTTTCTGCGTTTCTAGCACACTATACTAAGAGATTTAAGATTTGTCAAGATATTTTTAACAGAATCTTTACAAACAGACCATGCAGAATTGTAGAAAGAAGTGTCGAGAGGCGGAACCATTTATGCGCAAAAAGCGACCACTTATGACACAACCGTAGCCAATGGGAAAAGTCTGTGCTAGAATAGGAGCAATTGCAACAATAAAAGTAGAAAAGTGAGTTGCAGGGATGAAAAAGGGGATGACAGTATGCAGCGTGTCAAAAAATGGAGAGCGGTGGCCATGGTGCTTGGATTGCTGCTTTTGTGCGGCTTTATGACAGTCAGCGCGGTAACAAGACTAGAAGAACCAGTTTTTACTCAAGTTTATTATATGCAGAATAATGACCAGCAGGAGCATATTCTCTATTTTTATATGATTCATAACGTGGAAAATCAGTGGGGCGAGCCTTTTCGTTTTTGCTTTCCTGAAGAACCGGCCATTCTTTGTCAGTTGCAGCCGGTGGAGGATTATGGACAATATTCGACGCTGATGGAGCAGGACGGGCATAAGTGGCGGCAAGGAAAACGCATTTTTGGCCGCTATTGTGTGGAACTGCTGGAACTGCGGTTTACAGTGGCGGAGGACGATTTGCAAAATGGCGCACTGCAATTGACCCGAGGCAAGGTTTATTTTCAGGGCGGCTATCATCAAAATCTGGATTTGGGCGATGTGCGGATTTTGGCGGCGGGAACGACTGTTGACGACAGTGTGATTCCGCAGCATTCTATGGCCTATATTTCCATTGGAAATTTTTCGGAACGCCCATATTTTTCTGATTTTGGACAGGTGTGGGCTTATCTGCAGCCCAACCGGTAGCGGTGTATGGGGTTCGATGAAGAACTATGATAAAGGGATTACAGTAAAAAAGCAAATATGACGATAAATGAAAACTGCTGGCACATGACGTATCCGTGTGTCAGCAGTTTTTTGTTTTGCAGAAAAAGGCCGGCAGGCAGATGGTTTTAATAGGTTCTTTATGGGAGTGTCTATCCCTTTTTCCTATTTTAATTCTATTTGTACTATACTGAGGACATCAACTGGAAAGAGGTGAAGCGAGTATGATTATCGCAGTATGAATTTACAATGCGGGATTGAAAATGAGGGTTTTATAATAAGGAGGCTATGTTTCATGCAGGTTATGATTGTAATGCTTGGTGTGTGCGCAGCGGCTCTGCTGCTGTGGTATGTTTACATTCTAATGAAGGGAGACGAGTAGGCATGATGAATGTCATACAATATGTTTTATATCTGGCGATTTTGGTTGCCTTGGCAATTCCGTTGGGCACGTATATGAAAAAGGTCATGCATGGCGAAAAAACAATCGTGTCTAAAATTCTTGTTCCCTGTGAACTGTTTATTTATAGGATGATGGGGGTAGAGAAAGAGGAACAGATGAGCTGGAAAAAATACGCAGTTAGTGTGCTGATGTTTTCAGGTATCGGGTTCGTATTTTTATTTTTACTTCAAATGCTGCAGGGCATTCTTCCCGGCAATCCGCAGGGCCTTCCCGGTGTAAAATGGGATTTATCCTTTAATACCGCTTCCAGTTTTGTAACCAATACCAACTGGCAGGCGTATTCCGGTGAATCTACTTTGAGTTATCTGACGCAGGCACTAGGCCTTACTGTTCAAAATTTTGTTTCTTCTGCAACTGGAATTGCAGTCCTGTTTGCGCTGATTCGCGGCTTTATGAAAGTAAAAGACACTGGTCTTGGCAGTTTTTGGGTGGATTTGACTCGAATTATCATTCATATTCTGATTCCATTGAATCTTATCATTTCCCTGCTGTTGGTGAGCGGCGGCGTGGTCCAAAATTTGAAGGGTGCAGAAATGGTATCGTTGGTGGAGCCTATCGCAGTTAATGCAGAAGGTGAGATACTAGAAGGCGCTGTAATTGACGAGAAAGCGAGAACGGTTATGGTAGATGGTGTTCCTGTTTCGGATGCGGAGATTGTAACAGAACAATTTGTGCCCATGGGGCCTGCGGCAAGCCAAGTTGCCATTAAACAATCTGGTACTAACGGCGGTGGATTTAACGGTGTGAGTTCGGCGCATCCACTGGAAAATCCCAATGCTTTCACAAATCTGGTTGAGATGCTGTCCATACTTTTGATTCCTGTTGCGCTGTGCTTCACGTTTGGCGCTGCAATAGGTCAAAGAAAACAGGGGATTGCAATATTTACAGCGATGTTTATTTGCTTGTGTATCGCCCTTGGGTGTATCGCGGTCAGTGAACAGGTCGGTACGGCGCAGCTTGCACAAGACGGAGCGGTGAACCTGTCTATGATTGATCAAGCGGGAGGCAATATGGAAGGAAAGGAATCCCGTTTTGGTATTGCGTCTTCCGCTGCATGGGCGGCATTTACTACCGCAGCTTCTAATGGATCCGTTAATTCTATGCATGATAGTTATACGCCGCTCGGCGGGATGGTTACGATGCTGCTGATGCAGCTTGGCGAGGTAATCTTTGGTGGTACCGGCTGCGGTTTGTATGGTATGTTGGCATTTGCCATTCTGACGGTATTTATTGCTGGGCTGCTAGTGGGCAGAACACCGGAATTTCTGGGTAAAAAGATTGAACCCTTTGAAATGAAGTGGGCGGTGCTGGTTTGTCTGGCTACGCCGATTGGAATTCTGGTTGGGAGCGGCATAGCGGCTGCGGTGCCCTCAGTCCTGGATAGTCTGAACAATGGAGGGGCGCATGGTTTCTCGGAAATGCTGTACGCGTATAGTTCTGCCGGCGGCAACAATGGTTCTGCTTTTGCGGGCTTTAACGCAAATACTGTATTTCTGAATGTCAGCATTGGTCTGGTGATGCTGTTTGTAAGATTTTTACCCGTTGTTGGTACGCTGGCCATTGCTGGAAATCTGGCACAAAAGAAGAAAATTGCTACAACTGCAGGCACATTATCTACCACAAATGCCATGTTTGTATTTCTGTTGGTTTTCATCGTACTACTGATCGGCGCGCTCAGCTTTTTTCCAGCGCTGGCCCTTGGCCCGCTTGCTGAGTTCTTCGGCAGTATTGCATAAAGGAGGGTAACTTATGCGTACAAAGCAAGAACATATTTTTGCCGATCAGAAGATGTTCGGCAGAGCAATCAAAGATTCTTTTATCAAGCTAAATCCAAGAACGCAGTCTCAAAATCCGGTGATGTTTCTGGTATTCGTTTCTGCGATGTTAACCAGTGTGCTGTGGCTTCTATCAATCATTGGTCTAAAAGACGCTCCTAGCGGATATACGCTTGCGATTGCTGTGATTCTTTGGTTCACAGTATTATTTGCTAATTTTGCTGAGGCCGTTGCCGAGGGCAGAGGAAAGGCGCAGGCAGATTCGCTGCGGGCTTCCCGAAAAGATGCCAATGCCAATAAAATTTCTTCTGTTTCACAGAAAGACCACATTACCGTCGTTCCCTCTGCCATGCTGAAAAAGGGTGAGCTGGTTATCGTAAAAGCCGGTGAACAGATTCCGGCAGATGGAGAAGTTATAGAAGGTGCGGCTTCTGTGGATGAAAGCGCCATTACCGGCGAATCTGCTCCGGTTATTCGGGAGGCAGGCGGAGACCGGAGCGCCGTGACTGGCGGTACGACGGTTCTGTCCGACTGGATCGTGGTCAGAGTGACCAGCGAGGCTGGCGAAAGTTTTCTGGATAAGATGATTGCTATGGTTGAAGGTGCAGCGAGAAAGAAAACGCCCAATGAGGTTGCTCTGCAGATTTTTCTGGTAGCGCTGTCCATGATCTTTATTCTGGTAACAGTGTCTCTTTATACCTATTCGATTTTTTCTGCAAGGCTGGCGGGCGTCTCAAATCCCATATCTGTAACTACGCTGGTAGCCCTTCTGGTTTGCCTTGCGCCTACCACTATCGGCGCATTGCTTTCCGCCATCGGCATTGCAGGAATGTCGCGGCTTAATCAGGCCAATGTTCTCGCTATGAGCGGCCGGGCTATCGAAGCAGCCGGCGATGTGGATATTCTGATGTTGGATAAGACCGGCACGATCACTTTGGGCAACCGGCAGGCTTCGAAATTCATTCCGGTAGACGGCGTTGACGTCAAGGAACTGGCCGATGCTGCACAGCTTTCTTCTCTGGCAGACGAAACGCCGGAAGGCAGGAGTGTTGTGGTTTTGGCAAAGGAGCAATTTGGGATTCGCAGCAGAAGCCTTCAGGATAAGGAAATGAAGTTTATTCCGTTTACGGCTGCAACCCGTATGAGCGGTGTGGATTTTGACGGAAACGAAATCCGTAAAGGTGCGGCGGATGCTATGCAGGCCTATGTTACCGATGCAGGCGGTATTTATTCTGAAGAATGCGACAGTGTTGTCAGGTCTATTGCCTCCAAGGGCAGCACCCCTCTGGTGGTTGCCAGAAATCACCAGATCCTCGGCGTGATTTGCCTGAAAGACATCATCAAGCAGGGCGTAAAAGAAAAATTTGCAGATCTGCGAAAAATGGGCATCAAGACCATTATGATCACCGGCGACAATCCAATTACTGCAGCGGCTATTGCTGCAGAAGCCGGTGTGGATGATTTTCTAGCGGAGGCGACGCCAGAAGGCAAGTTGGCCATGATCCGCGATTTTCAGTCTAAAGGGCATTTGGTAGCCATGACCGGAGACGGAACAAACGATGCGCCTGCATTGGCACAGGCTGACGTTGCAGTTGCCATGAACAGCGGCACCCAGGCGGCTAAGGAAGCTGGCAATATGGTGGATTTGGATTCTTCCCCCACGAAGTTGATTGAAATTGTTCGAATCGGCAAGCAGCTTTTGATGACTCGGGGCAGTCTGACAACATTTTCTATTGCAAATGATGTAGCGAAATATTTTGCCATCATACCGGCTCTATTTATGGGATTATACCCGCAGCTTTCAGTTTTGAACATCATGGGACTCCATTCTTCACAGAGCGCGGTGCTTTCTGCAATTATCTACAATGCGCTGATCATTATTGCCCTGATTCCGCTTGCGTTAAAGGGCGTAGCGTATCGTGAGATTTCCGCAGGAAAGCTGCTGTCCCAGAATTTGCTGATTTATGGGTTAGGCGGTCTGCTTGCACCCTTCATCTTTATAAAGTTAATTGACGGTTTGCTGGTTTTAGCCGGCTTGGTCTAAAAAGGAGGCTGAAGATTATGAAGATGGCAAAATCTATTTTGCCGAAAGCGTTGACTATTTTTTTCATCTTCACATTTGTATGTGGGATTCTTTACACTGGCGTTGTTACCGGACTGGCGCAGTTGCTTTTTCCCGATAAGGCTAACGGCAGCATCATTGAGATTGATGGTAAAAAATACGGATGCGAACTGTTAGGACAGCAATATACCGACGACGCCCATATGTGGGGGCGGATTATGAATCTTGATGTTTCCACTTATAAGGATAAGGACGGAAATATTCTGATGTATGCGGCTCCGTCCAATCTTTCTCCTGCCAGCGAGGTCTATGCGGAGCTGGTCGCAGAACGGGTAGAACGGCTGCGGATGGCTAATCCTGATATGGACGAAACTGCAATTCCTGTTGACTTGGTCACCTGTTCCGGCAGCGGCCTTGACCCGCACATCTCCCCGGCGGCTGCCGAATATCAGACTGCACGCATTGCTGATGCCAGAGGAATTCCGGAAGATGAGGTGCGCGCCGTTCTTGCTAAATGCACATCAGGTAGATTTCTTGGGATTTTTGGCGAGGAAACAGTGAATGTTCTCAAGGTTAACCTGATGTTGGACGGTATTTTGAAGGAATGATAAGGGAAACAAGCGATAAGAGGATGATAGAAAGTAAGATAGAAAGCAAGATATCTTTATGCAATCTTAATGCGAATAGCAATCTTCTTTTACGCTTTTTATGAAGGTAACTATATACTTAAGGTATAAGCAAATTTCAGGTACAGGTAAAAATCAGAAAACCGGCAGGATATGAAACGTGAGGAGAAACTGGAAAGCCGCGGCGGTATGTGCTATAATCAGAATCGACAAAAGGCGGCAACCTGCGGTGCCACTGTCGGGAGAGAGGAACCATATATGGAAATGCCGAGACAAAACCCAGATCAACTGTTGCGCGCGATTCAGAATGATATAGCTGGGAAAAAATGTGGAAAGTTGAAAATTTTCTTTGGCTATGCTGCCGGTGTTGGGAAAACCTACGCCATGCTGCAGGCTGCACAGCAGGCGAAAAGTCGCGGAATCGACGTTGTGGCAGGATATATAGAATCCCATGCTCGTCCTCAGACGGCTGCGTTGCTGAGCGGCTTGGAACAGCTTCCTGTAAAGCAAGTGCTTTATGGGGAGATGTTGCTTGGAGAGTTTGATATTGATGGCGCTCTGAAGCGGAAACCGCAGTTGCTTCTGGTGGATGAACTGGCACACACCAATGCGGCGGGCAGCCGACACGCCAAGCGTTATCAGGATGTGCAGGAACTTTTGAATGCAGGGATCGATGTTTACACCAATGTCCAGCATATTGAGAGTTTAAATGATACAGTTGCGTCCATCACTGGCGTTTTGGTGCGGGAACGTATCCCAGACGCTGTATTGGATCAGGCGGATCAGGTGGAACTGGTGGATATTGAACCGGCAGAACTTCTGGAGCGTATGGCCAGCGGAAATATCTATGGGGAGGACCAAGCGGAGCGAGCGGCTGTCAATTTTTTTACGGTTGAAAATCTGACTGCGCTAAGGGAGCTTGCTCTGCGCCGTTGTGCGGATCGCGTGAACCTGCTGACGGAGAGCGCCAGAATTCAGAGGCGGGGCGAGTACCACACTGATGAGCATATTTTGGTGTGTCTCTCCTCCTCGCCGTCCAACGCTAAAATTATCCGCACGGCTGCGAGGATGGCCTGGGCATTCCGAGGCGCCTTTTCTGCCCTTTTCGTGGAAACGTCTGCAACAGCCGAAATGAACGAAGCTGATAAGAAACGTCTGCAGGATCACATCCGGCTGGCAGAGCAGCTTGGAGCCAGAATAGAAACTGTTTATGGCGAGGACGTCCCTTATCAGATTGCGGAATTTGCAAGGCTTTCCGGCGTTTCCAAAATTGTAATTGGGCGGAGTACGGCCACCAGAAAACGTATATTCAGCAAGCCGACATTGACGGAACGGCTGATTGCCAATGCGCCCAATCTGGATATTCATATAATTCCAGATGTAAGTTCTGAGATTGCCTGCAGAGGGCACACAAATAACAGGTTTCCTGTAGCTGCTATGCCAGTTTATGATTGGGTAAAGAGTATTCTTGTCCTGCTGGCTTCCACTCTGATAGGGTATGTATGCTACACGATGGGCTTCTCTGAGGCCAACATCGTATCTGTATATATTTTCAGCGTTTTGGTCATTTCTGTCATTACAACCAGTCGCTTTTGTGGGGTTGCGGCGTCGGTGGTAAGCGTCTTGGTGTTTAATTTCTTCTTTACCGTTCCGCGCTTCACCTTTCGCTTCAGCAATCCCAATTATTTGGTGACTTTCTCAGTCATGTTTATGGTGGCGCTGTTGACAGGATCCCTTGCCGCACGTCTGAAAAATAATGCGAAGCAGTTTGCCAGCGCGGCTTACCGGACAAAGCTTCTGTTTGAAACAAATCAGATTCTGCAAAAAGAAAAAGATGAGCCGTCTGTTGTAAAAGCCACTGCGGGACAGCTCTTGAAATTGCTGCAAAAAGATATTGTGATCTATTTGTCAACCGGGCAGGAACTCCAATCTCCCAATGTTTTCCGAACAGAGGACAGCAACCGGTACGACCTGGTTTCTGAGAATGAAAAAGCGGTTGCGGCATGGGTGCTGCAGAACAACAAGCGCGCCGGAGCTGCCACCGATACGTTATCCAGCGCCAAATGTCTCTATCTGCCCATTGGCGTCAATCAACAGGTGTATGGCGTTGCAGGAATTGCAATGAACGGGGTTCCGCTGGATTCCTTTGAAAACAGCGTTCTGTTATCCGTTCTTGGTGAGTGCGCCCTGGCATTAGAAAATATAAAAAATGCTCGGGAAAAAGAAGAAGCTGCAATTCTGGCCAAAAATGAACAGCTTCGTGCGAACCTGCTTCGCGCTATTTCTCATGATCTGCGTACACCTTTGACTTCTATTTCTGGGAATGCTGACAACCTGCTGGTCAACTATCAAAAAATGGATGACGACATGAGAACACAGATTTTTTCAGATATCTATGATGATTCCATATGGCTGATTAATCTGGTGGAAAATTTATTGGCGATTACCAGAATTGAGGACGGACAGGTTCATCTGACGCAGTCTGTGGAGCTGATGGACGAGGTGGTCTCGGAAGGTTTGCGACATAGCAATCGTAAAAGCAAGGAACACATCATTCAGGTCAGTTCCTCTGAAGATTTGATTCTTGCAAACATTGACGCCCGGCTGATTGTTCAAGTGATAATCAATTTGCTGGATAATGCCGTCAAGTATACGCCGCCTGGGTCTGTGATTGAGATCCATACGGAAAAAAACAAAGCGTTGCAGCAAGTTGTTGTTTCTGTTTCTGACAATGGTCCAGGCATTCCTGACGATCAAAAACCGTATATTTTTGATATGTTTTACAGCGGAGCCAACAGCATTGCAGACAGCCGGCGAAGTCTCGGTTTGGGTCTTGCGTTATGTAAGTCCATTGTCACTGCTCACGGGGGAACTATCTGGGTGACAGATCATGCCCCGCAGGGAACGATCTTTACATTTACATTACCAGCAGGGGAGGTTATGCTGCATGAATAAACCCTTGATTTTAGTTGTAGAGGACGATACGCCGGTACGGAATCTGATCACGACGACTTTGAAAACGAATGGGTACCGTTATTTGATGGCCGAAAATGGAGAAGCTGCAATTCTGGAAGCTTCCTCACATAATCCGGATATGATATTGCTCGATCTTGGGCTGCCCGATATGGACGGCGTACAGGTGATTGAAACCGTTCGTTCCTGGTCTAATTTGCCAATCATTGTGCTCAGCGCCAGAAGTGAGGATTCCGATAAAATTGAAGCCTTAGACGCTGGTGCCGATGATTATTTAACAAAGCCTTTTTCTGTGGAGGAATTATTGGCAAGACTGCGTGTAACACAGCGCCGGCTCTCTTTTATGACTGCGGAAATGCTGACGGCTAGTCCGGTATTTGTGAATGGAAAGCTGCAGGTAGATTATGCCGGCGGCTGCGCATATTTGGACGGAGAAGAACTGCATTTGACGCCGATCGAGTATAAGTTATTGTGCCTGCTTTGCAAAAATGTTGGAAAAGTTTTGACCCATACTTTTCTTACGAAAAATATCTGGGGACAAAGCTGGGAAAATGATGTTGCCTCTTTGCGCGTCTTTATGGCGACGCTCCGCAAAAAGCTGGAAGCATCGCCGGATTCTCCACAGTATATTCAAACGCATATCGGCGTTGGGTATCGAATGCTGAAGGTGGAGTGATCTGCGCAAAAACGGTTTATTGTGTTTCTTCGGAAAAAATAATTGCCTTGGGCACAGCCTGCTGCTGCATGGCTGG
The DNA here is from genome assembly GCA_902492275.1 of uncultured Peptococcaceae bacterium. Classification (GTDB taxonomy): domain Bacteria; phylum Bacillota; class Peptococcia; order Peptococcales; family Peptococcaceae; genus UBA7185. Next base: position 33,360 of record CABUKW010000002.1, on the reverse strand, counting down.
AATGCTGTCGTCATCCGGTTTATCGGACGGCGACATTTTTTTGATGGGCTGCATGACCTGTTCTGCTTCGGGCAGCATCAGCGGCGCCCAGAGCGTGGTGGTAACGGCGTGCAGCATCCGTTCGCGGACGGTGGAATTCATGGCTTCCAGCCGGGAGAGTTCTTCTTTCATGGTATGCCGTTTGGTAATGCCGTCGGCAGGACAGTTGTTAGGGACTACCGGCAGTTCTAATTGTCGGGCGATGGTGATGATGTCTTTTTCGTAAACGTAAATCATGGGCCGGATGACGGTGATGTCGGCGCGGGACAAATAGGTGCGGGGCGAGAAGGTGTGCATCCGTCCTTCAAAAACCAGACTCATCAAAAAGGTTTCCAGCGCGTCGTCCAGGTGATGGCCCAGGGCTACTTTGTTGCAGCCCAGCTTTTTGGCAATGTTATTGATAGCACCGCGGCGCATGTTGGCACATAAAGAGCAGGGATTGGTTTCCTGACGTTCTTGGTAGACAATACGACCGATGTTGGTTTCTTCCAGATGGAAGGGAACGCCCAGTTGCTGGCAGTATTGTCCAATGATTTGATAATCGTTGTTCCAGCCCACATCCAGAGAGATGCCTTGTAGTTCAAAGGGAATGGGCAAGGTTTTTTGCAGCACCGAGAGGGCATAAAGCATGACGGTGCTGTCTTTGCCGCCGGATAAGCCTACGGCGATTTTATCATAAGGCTGAATCAGGCCGTATTCGCGGCTGGCCCGACGAATTTTAGCCAGAAGTGGTTTGTTATATTTGCGCCACATGGGCAGAACTCCTTTCGATGGAACAGATGATGGATAAACCTAGTAAATAACTTCGATATTTAATTATAAGGGAAGAAGAGAAAAAAAGCAAAATAATTATGGCTGTTCCATAAAAAAGTATGCTATAATAAAAATTATAACAAAATCAAGCTGTGAATCAGACAGAAGACGGGAGTGCAGACGGAATGTTAAAATTAATTGATGGCAAGCAGCTGGCGCAGAAGCGCCGGGAAGAAATCAAGCAGACGGTAGAGCAGTTAAAGGCGAAAGGCATTGTGCCTGGATTGGCAGTCATTTTGGTAGGGGAAGACCCAGCTTCTCAGGTTTATGTGCGCAACAAGGAAAAAGCCTGCCAGGAGGTTGGGTTTTATTCGGAGGTGTACCGCCTGCCGGAGCAGACCAGCCAGGCAGAGCTGTTGCAGTTGATTGACCGCTTAAATGGCGACGCCAACATTCATGGTTTATTGGTACAGTTACCGGTGCCTGAACATATTGATGAACAAGCGGTGATTTGTGCGATCAGTCCCAAAAAAGATGTGGACGGCTTTTTGCCGGAAAATCTGGGGTCTTTGCTGATTGGTCAGCCGGCTTTTGAGCCTTGCACCCCGAAAGGCTGCATTGACTTGATTAAGCAGACCGGTATCCAGATTGCGGGGAAAAAGGCTGTGGTAGTAGGGCGCAGCAATATTGTAGGCAAGCCTGTGGCTATGATGCTTTTGCGGGAAAACGCCACCGTTACTGTCTGCCACTCGAAAACGCAAAATCTGCGGGACGAACTGCTGACTGCCGATATTGTGGTAGTAGCCATTGGAAAATCGAATTTTATTACCGGCGATATGATTAAAGACGGCGCCGTGGTGATTGACGTGGGCATGAACCGTCTGGAAAACGGCAAGCTGACCGGCGACGTGGACCGGGCCAGTCTGGAAGGTCGCGACTGCTGGCTGACGCCGGTGCCGGGCGGCGTAGGCCCTATGACCATCACCATGCTGATGAAAAATACACTGGAGAGCGCCCTGCGATAGGAGGATACAATATGGAGCGGCAGAGAACCGAATTGGACCAGAAAATTCTTCTGATTTGTGAAGATATCGAACAATGCTTGAAACGGGCGGAACAACTGCCCGATTATAACGACAGCTCGTCTTATTATTGCCGGCTGATTACATTAAAAGAAAAAATAGCGACGGAGCGCCGCTTGCAGGAGGAAATCAGTCTGCCCTGCCGTTTTCTGCTGGAACATTTTTCCCTGTTTTTGGGCAAATGGGATTATACCATCGGCTGCAAATACGGACAAATACAAAGCGGACGGGGTATGCTGTCCGATATAAAAATCGGCGAATGGGGCAATATCAGTTTGATCATTGACGGTTTGGAAGTAACTTGGCGGGATGCGGATTATTGTTATATGTTTTATCCCGATAAAGTAATTTTGCGGCCAAAATCTGTAGGCAAGAATGATATTTACCTCTACTTTAGCTATGCTTTTAAGTATGGCAATGTGTTGAAACGGTTTTCGGATGTGGCCAAGGATCCTCAAACTGCCTATTGGCATCAGGAACTGCAGGAAGATTAAAATGCTTGGCATAAGAATGGCATTCTTGCATAAAATGAAAGCAATGATCGGCGTTTCAATCACAGAAAATAAAGGAGTACAGGTATGCAAAGAACATTCATCATGCTTTTGCTGCTCTGTCTATTGTTTGCGGGAGCGACGGGCTGTGCTGCAGTAAATCCGGCAGAATCGGAATTGGAGCAGGAAGAGGCAGCGGAAGAGCCGGTGGCTGATGCGGGCATCCGTGTGTCGGGCACGGTGGTGGAGGCTGCAGGCAAGCAGGTGGACTTGGTAGAAAAAAATGAATATGTACGTGCTATTGTGCGCTGCCGGTGGGTAGAGCAGAACAAGGTTGCCATAGAAGGCAGCCTGAGCGGCAGCAACAGTCAGGAGTTGTACTTGGCCGTGTATGATGTGGTGCGGGAGATTTATGTGTATGAGCAATACGGCAAACAATTTATCTGGCAAAACGATGATTTGGATACCTTGATTTATGTGGTAGATTATGCCAAGGACAAGGAGCCTTCTCGGGTGTTGAACAAAAAAGATGTGGTGCTGTATGAAACCGGTGCGGAAGAGCAAATTCAAAACATTGCCTATGTGCCGAAGGGCGTGAAGGTAGAAATCAGCGATTTACACGGCGATAATCTCCGGCAAGTGGTGGTAGAAGCGTCTAGCTGAGAATATGTCTGCTGCATATAAAACGCATAATGTTGAGAGAGATTGTTTAACCAATATGCCGCATAGGACGACAGGATAGCTTGGTATGGCTTTTCTGTCGTTTTTCTATTATCGAAAATTATTTGTTCTATTCAAAATCGTGAATAAAAATGGGTTCACTTTTTAAAAAAGTGTGTTATAATAAAATCGAAGTGCTGCAATACTTTAATGTGTTGAAGCTATTGCAGTAGGGTAGAATTGCAGGAAAAGAAGGATTGTGTAGTATGGATATAAACGTGAATACCAAGCTGGTTACCTTATTGGGAACGCCTTTGGGGCAGTCTTACGCGGCCAGGATGCAAAACAAAGGCTATCGAGCGGCGGGGCTGGATATGCTCTATTTCTATACGGAGACAGATCAAAGTCATTTGGGCGATATTGTCAATGGCATCCGGTACATGAATTTTGCCGGATTTGCAGTAACCAAGCCGAATAAGGTGGAAATTTTAAAGTATTTAGATGAGCTGGATCCATTTTGTGCAAAGATGGGCAGTTGCAACACGGTAGTAAAATCGGAGAACGGTAGACTGGTAGGTTATAATACGGACGGGTCCGGTTTTTACAAATCTCTGACCGAAGAAGGACAGATTGACGTAACAAAAAATACGTTTTTCTGTATCGGCAGTGGAGGCGTAGGCCGGGCTATTTGTTTTATTTTGGCCTATCATCATGCCAAGAAGATTTATATCACCGATATTTTTGCAGAAAGCGCCAAAGCGTTGGTGCAGGATATGAATCAAAATTTTGAGCCTATAGCGGAGTTTGTGCCCTATGGTCAGTATGGGCAAACGGCCCAGTGCGACGTCATCATCAACGCCAGCGGCGTTGGTATGGGCGCCACAATCGGACAAAATCCTCTGCCAAAGGAATATATTCGTCAAAATCAGTTCTATTTTGATGCGTGTTATAATCCGGAGAAAACGCAGTTTTTGCTGGATGCGGAAGAAAAACACTGCCGGATTTTAAACGGATTGGGCATGTCGCTCTATCAGGGCGCTGCGCAGATTGAGCTGTGGACGGGCAAGGCGGCCCCTGTGGAGGCAATGCGGCAGGAGCTATTGCAGATTTTAAAAGAGCTGTCCTGACGGACAGGGCTTTATGAGGAGAGGATGTTTATGAAAGTCATTCGATGGTTGGACGCCCATCTGGAGGAAACCCTGTTGGCCATCTTGCTGGTGATAATTGCCTGCGTCAGCTTTTTGCAGGTAATTATCCGGAAGGTGCCGTGGATACCTTCGTTGACTTGGGCTGAGGAATTTTGCCGGTTCTGTTGGGTGTGGAGCGTATTTTTGTCGCTGCCCTATACGTTGCGTATGGGCAATATGCTGCGGGTAACGGCGCTGCTGGATATTTTGCCGGAAAAAGTCATGAAAGTGCTGAATATTTCGGTTTATGTGGTTACAACGCTGTGCATGGCTGTGCTGGCCTTTTATTCGGTGGTTGTGGTGGGCAACATCAAAGCCAGCAATGAATTGTCGCCGGCCATGCTGTGGCCCATGTGGATTGTTTACAGCGTTATGCTGATTGGCTTTGTGCTGGGCACCCTGCGCGGTGTGCAGCAGGTTTGTATTCATACGCTGCATTTCCACGAGAAAGAATTAAACACGACAGAACAGGCGATGCTTGACGCCAAGGCAGAAACTTTCAGCGTAAAAGGGGGCGATGAATAATGGCGGCTCTCTTAGTATTTGGCGTATTTCTGGCAGCCATCGTATTGTCCATGCCTATTGCGGTCAGTATGATTTTGGGCTCTGCCGCTCCGATTTTCTTGATGGACAAGGGCGGCTCTATGGTGCAGTTGTTAAACAATACCTTTTCCGGCGCCAACTCGACGCCAATTTTGGCGGTGCCGCTGTTTATTTTAGGCGGCGTGATTATGGCCAAGGGCGGCATTTCCAAAAAGCTGTTCAACTTCTTTGCCTATTTTGTCGGTCGTTTGCCGGGCGGCTTGCCCTGTGCCGTGATTTTAACCTGTCTGTTTTACGGCGCCATTTCCGGTTCGGGACCGGCCACCACTGCGGCGGTAGGCTCCATGTGTATTCCTTTTTTGAGCGAATTAGGCTATGATAAAAAATGGTCTGCTGGGTTAGTGGCAGTTGCCGGCGGATTGGGCGTGATTATTCCGCCGTCGATTCCCTTTGTTTTGTATTCGCTGGCCACCGGCGTTTCTACCGGCGATTTGTTTTTAGGCGGTATTCTGCCAGGTATTTTGATTGGTTTGTTTTTGATGGTCTATGCGGTGATTTATTGTCTGCTGCATGGAGAAGACAAAGCGCAGATTGAAGTTCGGATGCGGCAGCTGCGCTCCGGCGGCTTACGGGGCTTTCTCCGTTTGTTTCTGGATAGTTTCTGGGCCTTATTGTGTCCGGTGATTGTGCTGGGCGGCATTTATACCGGTTATTTCACGCCGACAGAAGCAGCTACGGTTTCGGTATTTTATGCACTGCTGGTGTCTTTATTGATTTATCGTTCTATTCGGATAAAAGAAATTATTCCGTTTTTATGCGAATCCATCAAAACCTACGGCGGTCTGGCTTTTGTGCTGGCCTTTGCCACGGCCTTTGGACGGGTGTTGTCCTTAACCAAAGCTACCAAGGTGGTAGAAGCCTTTATTTTGAATAATTTCCATTCCAGCTTTACAGCGCTTACCGTACTGGTGGTCATTTTCCTGCTGTTGGGCATGGTGATGGATACCGGTCCAGCCATTATCATTTTGGCGCCCATTCTGCTGCCTGCTATGGAAGCGCTGGGCGTTGATCCGGTTCATTTCGGCGTTATTCTGGTATGTTGCCTGTCTATCGGGCTGGCTACGCCGCCGTTTGGCCTGGATTTGTTTGTAGCCGGCAATATTTCAGAGGAAAAGCCCATGGCCGTTGCGCGGCGGGCAGTTCCCTTTATCATTACCTTTTTAGTGGCGCTGCTGGTGATTGTGTATGTGCCATGGTTTTCAACGTTTCTTCCGAATCTTCTATGATTCGCAGAATAAAATTTTTTAGGGGGTATATCCATGAAGAAGAAAGTAGTATCATTGTTATTGGTTGCCGCCATGTCCGTTTCCTTATTTGGCTGCGGCGGCTCCGATGCCGGGCAGTCCGGCAGTGCAGAAGGCGAAGACGCATCCAAATATGCAGACCTGGAAGCCGTTGAACTGATTGGCGCCGATTCCACCGGGAAGGGTGCGGCAGGCCAGATTTTTGGCGAATTGGTAGCGTCCAATGTGGAAGAAATTACAGGCGGTAAATTGACCATCGATTATCATCCTAATGGCGATTTAGGCGGCGATGAAGATATTCTCCGTCAGATGCAATCCAACGATATTCAAATCGTGGTTTGTCAGACTGCGCCTATTGTATCCTTTGTGCCGGAAATGGCTGTGTTCGATATGCCAATGGCCTTCTCCAAATATGACGGCGATACCATCGACGCTGTATTAAACGGTGAAGATTCCGAATTCCGCAATGCACTGGCAACTGCTTACGAAAATGCCGGCTATCATTATCTGGGCATTCTGCAGAATGCAACGTATCGTTTAACGACTGCCAATATAGAACTGAACACACTGGCAGATTTCAAGGGCTTGCAAATTCGTACCATGAGCAACAACAACCACATGCAGTTCTGGACAGCCATCGGCGCTGAACCGACACCGCTGGCCTTTGGGGAATTATACATTGCGCTGCAAAATGGCACCATTGACGCCGAAGAAAATGCAGCCGATACCATTGTAGGCTCCAACTTTAACGAAGTGCAGTCGGTACTGGCCTGCACCAACCATATTCTGTACGCCAACCAGATTTGCATTAACAAAGACGCTTACGAAAGCTTAGACCCGCTGTATCAGGAAGCCTTAAATGAGGCTGTACAGCAGGCTCTGGCAGAAATGCGTCCGCAGTTGGCCGATATTGACGCCGAAAACAAAGCTACCTTGGAAGAAGGCGGCATGACCATTATCACCTACGATGACAGCTTCTTTGATGAAGTTTTGGCATTGGATGCTGTACAGCAGCTGAATGCAGATATCGATACGCAGGTCAATGGTCTGGGTACCGTGTTGCTGGATTCCTTAGAAGCGGCACAGGCAAATTAAAACGGAAACAGAATCCGTTTTTGGGCTGTTGCATAAGAGCCGGTGATTGGCTTTTATGCAGCAGTTTTTTTTATGTCTGGCAGTGGTACTGGAGTACCCATTGATAATTTTGTTTGGTACCAGTTGTATTTTTTCCCTTTTCGGCTTGTTATTACGGCGAAAATAGCATATAATAGAATAGTTAGTTTGGTCGGTGAAAAAATCAACAGTAAGGAGGTTTACAGTCATTAAGAGTAAAAATCATGATGGCGTCAGTATTATTCCTTTGGGCGGATTAGGAGAAATCGGGAAAAATATGACGGCAATCAAATGTGACAATGAAATTTTGATTATCGATGCCGGACTGATGTTTCCGGAGGAAGAACTGCTGGGCATCGATATCGTTATTCCAGACATCAGCTATCTGCTGGAAAACAGAGATATGGTAAAAGGGGTGGTGATTACCCACGGACATGAAGACCACATTGGTGGTCTGCCTTATCTGCTGCGTGAAATCAACGTGCCTGTTTACAGCATGAAGCTGACCATCGGCTTAATTGAGACAAAGCTGAAAGAAACTACCTTTGTCAATACGCCGAGATTACACGTGGTAAAGCCGCGGCAGGAGTTTAAGGTCGGTTCTTTTCGGGTGGAACTGATTCGCACCTGTCACAGCATTCCGGACGCAGTTTCTGTAGCGGTACACACGCCGTACGGCATTATTTTTCATTCCGGCGACTTTAAATTTGACCAAACACCGGTTGATGGTCATTCCATCGACTATCAGCGTATTGCCGAATTGGGAAACAAAGGCGTTCGGGCCTTTTTGTCCGACAGTACCAATGTGGAACGGCCTGGCTACAGTACCTCGGAAAAATCAGTTGGAGAGAATTTTGATAATATTTTTCGCAGCGCCAAGGAGCGCATTGTGGTGGCAACTTTTGCCTCCAACGTGCATCGCATTCAGCAGGTAATTAACGCAGCCTGCGAGTATGGCCGCAAGGTGGCCATTGCTGGCCGCAGTATGGTGAATATCGCCAATGTGGCCCAGGAGTTAGGCTATTTGCAGGTGCCGGATAATACTCTAATCGAGTTGGATGAACTGGATCACTATCCCCGCAACGAAGTGGTGTTATTGACCACCGGCAGTCAGGGCGAGCCCATGTCGGCGTTGACCCGTATGGCCATGTCTGACCATCGTCGGGTGAAAATCGAGGAGGGAGACACTGTCATTCTGTCCGCCTCTCCGATTCCGGGCAATGAGAAGCTGGTATCCCGGGTTATCGATATGCTTTATCGGTTAGGGGCCAGGGTGATTGCCGGCTCCAACAACGGTGTGCATACTTCCGGTCATGCCTGTCGGGAAGAATTAAAAATGATGATTAATCTGGTGAAGCCTAAATATTTCATCCCAGTGCATGGCGAATACCGTATGCTGGTGAAGCATAAGCAGCTGGCGGTGGAAGTGGGTATGCCGGAAGAAAACGTATTTATCGCCGAAAACGGCAGCGTCATTACGTTAAACGACCAGAAAGGCGCCATTACCGGCAAGGTAACGGCAGGCCGAGTGCTAATCGACGGTTTAGGCGTAGGCGATGTTGGCAATATCGTATTGCGGGACCGTAAGCAGCTCTCGCAGGACGGCATTTTAATTGTAGTGGTAACGCTGGACAGAGAACACAAAACCATTGCAGCCGGGCCCGATATTGTATCCCGCGGCTTTGTGTACGTGCGGGAGGCCGACGAATTGATGTCCGGCGCCAAAGAACGGGTGGCGCAGACCTTGGAAAAATATCTGGAGCGCAATATTGTAGACTGGTCCAGCTTAAAGACCGGCTTGCGCGACAGTCTGAGTAAATATCTTTATGAAAAAACACGGCGCAGACCGATGATTTTGCCTATCATTCAGGAAATCTAACGAAGCTGCGCAGCTTCAGAAAAACCATAGCCGCTTGTCTGGAAAGCGGGCTATGGTTTTTATTTTTTTAAAAAATTTTTACCTAAAAGATAGACCTTCCCCGCTATCCCTATTGGTTGACTTAAAAATTTTTTTGCAAAGTAGGTTAATCGACAAAAAAGCAGGTTAATTCACAAAAAAGCAGGTTAATTGCAAAAATTAACCTGAAATTTGTTGATTAACCTGCTTTGACTGATATAGAAAAATACTTTATGCTGAAGGCAAAAGCAGCAAGGGTTAAAATGGTACCGAAATTGGAAAGACCGGCTGCAACAAACCATAAAAAGAATGGAGCGAGAGAAGATGACACAAGGATGGATTAAGGTCGACCGCAGCTTATTGGAGCATGGCATATTTGCAGACGGAGATTTATTGCGGGTGTGGATGTATTGTCTGCTGAAAGCAAATCATAAAGCGCGGAAGGTGCCGGTGGGGCGGCAGATGGTAGAGCTGCAGCCGGGACAGTTGCTGTATGGCCGCAAGGCTGTCAGTCAGCAGTTAAATATGGGAGAAGGAAAATTGCGGGCGGTGATGGGGCAGTTGGTGCAATGCGGCTCCATTGAGATGGGACAGCAAGGACGGCAATCTGTGGTAACGGTTGTGAATTGGAATTTTTATCAGAAGGACAATGCAGAGGAAGAAGCGGTCCAGACAGCAGATGACAGTCAGAACGCGGCCCTATATCAGCCAGAGGAACGTCAGCATAAAACCATACAGCAGCCTGATGAGAACCAACACGAAACCGCAGGTCAGCCAGATGAAAACCAGATTGCAGCCACAGATCAGCCAGATGAGAACCAGATGCCAGCCACAGACAAGAATGTAAAGAAAGTAAAGAATATAAAGCATGATAAACATGTAAAAAATGATAAAAATGCAAAGCAGGAAACAAGATCTCACAACAGAGCAGAACAGCAGACTGGCGCAGAAGGCAGATTGGCAAGCGCGCAGTCTGACGGCCCTGCCGGAGAGCAGCCGGTGAATTGGCGCCGGCAGCAGGACATCTTTGAACGTTTGTGGCAGCTTTATCCAATCAAAAAAGGCCGTTACAAACTGACAAAAACGCAGATCGCCCAAGTGGTGGCCCAGGGCGAGGCGCGCATGGAGCAGGCCATCCGGCGTTATTGTCAGGAAAAGCAGGGACAAAACCGCGAATATTGGATGCATGGCAGCACCTTTTTTGCTGGCGGTTATCAGGATTATCTGCCGGAGGAAGTGGAAGCGCAGAGGCTTTCTGCCAATTTGCAGGAGGATAGCCGATGGGAGGGATTGTTTTGACGCCCACTTGGACAGAAAGAGGAACACAGATTTTGGAGCAGATTGAATGTCGGGTAGCGGTGCAGCGGGAAGCTGGAGATTATCTGCAGGACGGTCTGCTGTATTGCGGCAAGTGTCATACCGCTAAGCAGGTGCTGGTGGAAATTCCTTGGCAAAAGACCAAGCGGATTTTTGCCTGCAAATGTCGTTGTCAGGGACAACAGGCGGAGCAGGAGCAGGCAGAGCAGGAGGCCCAACAGCAATTTCGCCGCATACAGAATTTATTGCCCCAAGGCGTACCGGCAGCTTTGCTGCAAAAGGCCAGCTTTGCCGCAGCGAACGGCAGCAATGCAATGGCTATGCAGGCGCTGGAGCGCTATGTGCAGAAATTTGCCCAGATGAAACAGGAGAACATTGGCTTGCTGCTGCATGGCGCGCCGGGCACAGGCAAGACCTTTGCGGCGGCTTGCGTGGCCCACGCGCTGCTGGCGCAAAGGCATACGGTGCTAATGACCACTGCCGCCCGTCTGGCACGGGAGTTAAGCAGCTACAAAATTGATTTGACCCAGTATTTGCATCAGCTCAACTGCTACGAGCTGTTAATTTTGGATGATTGGGGCGTAGAGCGCAGCAGCGCCGCTGTGCTGGAGAAGCTATATCTGGTCGTTGACGAGCGCTGCAAAGCTGGCCGTCCCCTTCTGCTCACCACCAATCTGGAGCCGACCCAATTCAGGCAGGCCGACGACGGTTGGCAGCGGATGTACGACCGGATCAACGGCATGTGTGTGCCGCTGCCTTTCACCGGCGACAGCAAGCGGGGACAACTGCACAGCCGCAAGCTGGCCATCGCCCGCGCTGAGCTATTAGGGTAACAGAAAAAAGATTGCGGAGTCTCTTTGATGTGACCCCAAAAAGTTAGACTTTACTAGCGAGACAGTTTCGGCTGCCCGGCAACGGGTGGGCTCACCTTCATAAATCTTGTAGCTAATATTCAATTTTTCTTCTTTTGTGTATTTCAGGGTAAACCTCCTGTCTACATGGGACTATATTTTGTTTACACTTTGTAATCCTCATGCATAAATTATACCTCTTGACATAAAGGGATTCCTGTGCAACAATTCTAATACTTCCTCTGCTCTATATAAACGTTATACAGAGGAAAACGATTTCGCTAAAAAGCAGGTGAAAAGGTGGAACTCAATCCATATATTGTTGATTTTTATAATCAGTATGATGAAGATAGCCGCTTAGCAGTCAAGCATGGAACTGTTGAATTTCATACTACCATGCGTTACATCCAGAAGTATTTGAAGCCTGGCGATCGGGTACTGGAAATCGGTGCGGGAACCGGCCGTTATTCCCATCAGTTGGCCCGTCAGGGATACGCTGTCGATGCAGTGGAGTTGGTCGACCACAATATTGCGGTTTTTCGCAAAAATACATTGCCGACAGAAGCCGTTACGGTGATGCAGGGCAATGCCTTAGATTTATCAGTGTTTCCGGATAATCAGTATGATATCACCTTGTTGTTGGGACCCTTGTATCATCTTTATCGTGAAGAGGATAAGTTACAGGTGCTGCGGGAGGCAATTCGCGTTACGAAAGCGGGCGGCGTTGTTTTTGCGGCTTATGTCATATCGGATGGCTGTCTGCTGGACGAAGGCTTTCAGCGCAGCAATATCGATGTAGCGGCCTATATTGAGCAGGGCTTGCTGGATGGGGAAACCTTTGCCGCAAAATCGGAACCGAAGGATTTGTTTGAACTGGTGCGGAAAGAGGACGTTGACCGGCTGTTGGCGGTACTGCCTGTAACGCGGCTGCATTATGTGGCGTCGGACGGTTGTGCCTTGTTATTGCGAGAAGCGCTGGATAGGATGGATGATGACACATTTCAATTATATTTGCGCTATCATTTTGCGACTTGCGAGCGGGAGGATTTGCTGGGCGTTACCAGCCATGCCCTTGATATATTTCGAAAAGAACGGGTATAAAACGTGAGGTTGTATTTTCAGAGCGAGGTGTATGCAAATGATTCATTGTTTTCCGCCTATTGTAGATGAAAATTGCCGGGTTCTGGTGTTAGGTTCTATGCCCAGTGTGACGTCTTTAGAGCGGCAGCAGTATTATGGTCATAAACAGAATTTTTTCTGGCCTATGATGTTTCAGATTTTTGAGGAACCTTACAATGACGATTATGCGGTGAAAAAGCAATTGTTGCTGCGCCATCATGTGGCGCTGTGGGATGTGCTGGCTAGCTGCAAGCGGGAGGGCAGTTTGGACAGCAATATCACGGCAGAGGTGCCCAATGAGATTCCTGCTTTTCTGGCGGAGCATTGGGCAATCCAATATTTGTTGTTTAACGGCGGCAAGGCCTTTCAGAGTTTTCAACGGAATTTTCCGGAGCTTTTGGCACAGATGGAATATTACCAGATGCCTTCCACCAGTCCGGCCCATACCATGAAGCGGGAGCAAAAATTGCAGAAATGGCAGTTGATTCTTTCGTTATGCCAAGAAAAAAGGTAGCATTTTTGCTGGAAATAGGTTATACTGTTTATAAACCATTAGATGTATGGCTGAATGTGAAGGAGTGGATGGTTTATGAAAAAACACGGGAATGAAACAAGAAGCGAAATGAATAAAAAAATTAGTGAAATTATGAAAACCGATGTGTACACCGTATCGGACGAGGCCAATATCAAGGAAGTGCTGCAGGCGCTTGTCGAATGTAAAACCAGCGGTTTGCCGATTGTCAATGCTAGGCAGCAGGTAGTTGGCTTTATCAGTGACGGTGACATTATGAAGTTCATTGCCAAACAGAATCCGCGGATTATTGATATGACAAGCTTCATCACAGTCTGGTACGATACAGAGTCTTTTGAAAAGAAACTGCATGATCTAATGGAATTGAATGTGATGGAACTGGCTACCACCAAGCTGGTGTCGGTGGATACCGATTATGATATCGACGAGGTGGCTAAGGTACTGGGCGAAAAGAAAATCAAAAAAGTGCCCGTGCTGGAGGATGGCAAGCTGGCTGGGGTGATCAGCCGGTCCGATATTCTGCGTTATATTCTGGGTATTTATCTGGAAAAAGAGGCAGAAGCAGAAGAAGCATAAAGTCTATATGGGTCAGGGTTGGCCTGTGAGGGTTGCTGGAATGAAACACCGATCGGCGTTTCATTCCAGCAACCCTTTTTTGTTTGGTAGTCATTTAGCGCAGAGCAGCATTCTGGGGGATTATCAGCTCCATGGCAGCGGGGACAAGCTCTGCTTCAAGCAATGTCGATATGGTGATGTTGCCGTCATAGCCGGTAATGGTAGGTGTTTGCAGCGCAATTTGCACACTTCTGCATCTTTGATACTGGATAAAAGCGGCGCAGCTCTTTTTTTGCAGATAGGTACCTTTCTGAAAGGGGCGCAGAAAGCGCAGCAGTGTAGGCCGTGATATTTGCTTACACAGGCAAACATCCATCAGACCGTCTTGTACAGAAGCTTGGGGCGCACCGCGGAAGGAACCGCCATAGGTTTGACCGTTGGCCAGTAGGGCGAACAGAAAGGTGCCGTCGATAGGCGGCTGGTCATCTAGCCGGACGGTCATGGAATAGCCCTGCAGGCGATAAAGAAAACAGTAAACTGCCGAGAGCAGATAAGCCTGTTTGCCGGAAACCAGCGGCCAGTTCTTAAAACGGTTCATGTTGTAGGCGATATCGGCGTCAAAACCGATATTGCAGACATTGGAAATATAGCGACCATTACAACGGATTAAATCTAACGGCACAGTTTTGCCTTGTAGTTGGGCAGATAAATCCAGCAGGCTGTCCGCTGGGAGAATGTTTTTGATAAAGTCGTTGCCGCTGCCGCAGGGAAAAATGCCGATGGGCACCTGCCCGGCAGCGCCGTTGATAACTTCAAAAAAAGTTCCGTCACCGCCGCAGGCAAAAATGCAAATATCCCGGTCTGCTTGCACGGCTTGGGCCGCCAGACGTTGTCCGTCACCGGGGCAGGCTGTATAGAGAATTTGGTACTGCTCTGGGGACAGAAGCCGTTGAATTTGTGATAACAGGTTCTTTTGCAGTTTCCGCTTTCCGGCGGCAGGGTTGATAATAAAAATATATTTCATAGTAGGCGTCCTTTTTTATATGGATAGAGATAATTTTACGAAGTTGACCACAAGAAGCTATTTGCATTGTAGCATAAAAAGGCCGCCAGGTAAAACAGTTCTGCTGGATTTAGAGCGCAAAATAAAGGCGAAGGGTGTTTCTTGACAAAATCTTGATAAAAACAGGAAAGAAACAGCACCTGTACGGTTCTTTTTTGGCATATACTGCAAATAGGATTTCCAGTCATTTTGGTCTAACGAAGGAGGCAAATGGCATGAACGTTTTGTTTTTTCTGACACCGAAGGAAAATGTGGCCTATCTTTATGAGGATGTTACGGTGCGGCAGGCTTTAGAGAAGATGAAGCATTATCAATACACAGCAATTCCGATTATCGACCGGGAGGGTCATTATATGGGCACGGTTACCGAGGGTGATTTTTTATGGGGGATGCTGGAACGAAACGGCGCGACGTGGAAAGAGGCTGAAGGCTGGCGGTTGCGTGAGCTGCCGCTGCGCAGAAATAATCAGGCTGTGCAGTTGGATGCTGATATAGAGGATTTATTGCAATTAGCGCTACAGCAAAATTTTGTACCGGTGGTGGATGCACACAATATTTTTATTGGAATTGTGACACGTAAGGATATTATCCAGTATTTTTCGGTGCAGGCTTTTACGGAAGCGCAAAGTGCCCAGCAGCAGTCTGATTTTGAATGTTTGCTGCCCAGCGCAATCTAGCGAATTACTTCATGCAAAGCAGCGACAGCGATAGAGGAAAGTTGCAAGAGGCAGAGCGAAAACAGAAGCGGCTATTGAGGATGTCAAGCGAATAGTAAGCTGACAATGAATAGACTTCTGTATGATAGCTCTGCTTTTTTTCATATAGAAATAGCAATGGGAAATAAAGAATAGAGTATTAGAATTAAGACACACAAGGACATATTATTGATTGTTTTATATTTTTGATAAAAACTCAATATAATTATCTATATTTTTCTAAAAATGCTTATTGACAAACTAAGTTAGTTGTAGTAAAGTTATATACACAGAAGGGAAATATGCAAACCGTATGCATATAAAAAGGTTCTATGGCATGATAAAGGAGGTTGGTTCCTATGCCGTTGTCGATGGCTCCTCATGGGGAGGAACGCGTAATTCTCAAAATTACCGGACGGGATCATATTCAAAAGCATTTAGCTAATTTGGGTTTTGTGGTAGGAGAACCTGTCACTGTGATTTCTGAAATTGGCGGTAATATGATTTTGAAGGTGAAAGAAGCAAGAATTGCTTTAGATAAAACGATGGCAAGTCGAATCATGGTGTAAGGCCATGATTTGTTTGCTAAAAAGTTAGTTTTTGCTAATGAATGAGTGGTAAAGGAGGTAATGGGTGTGAAGAACTTGCGCGAGATTCCTTGCGGTAATAGCGCCAAGGTTGTAAAGGTACATGGAGATGGCAGTGTAAGACGCCGTATTATGGATATGGGAATTACCAAAGGCTGCGATGTATATGTACGCAAGGTTGCTCCACTGGGCGATCCGATTGAGGTTACCGTAAGAGGATATGAAATGTCTATCCGCAAAGCAGATGCTCAAATGATTGAAGTGGAATAATAATAAGGAGGCAGAATGAGCAATGGGTTATAAAATAGCGCTTGCCGGGAACCCAAACTGTGGGAAAACGACTCTGTTTAATGCATTGACTGGGTCCAATCAGTTTGTAGGAAACTGGCCAGGGGTTACGGTTGAAAAAAAAGAGGGGAAACTAAAAGGACATAGTGACGTTGTCATTATGGACTTGCCGGGGATTTATTCATTATCTCCATACACACTGGAAGAAGTCGTTGCCAGAAATTATTTAATTAATGAAAGACCAGATGCAATTTTAAATATTATTGATGGTACTAATCTGGAACGTAACTTGTACTTGTCCACCCAACTGTTGGAATTGGGCATTCCAGTTGTAATGGCCGTTAATATGATGGACATTGTTGAAAAAAATGGTGATAAGATTAATATCAATGAGTTGTCTAAGGCTTTAGGCTGTAAGGTCGTTGAAATTTCTGCTTTGAAGGGAACTGGCATTAAAGAGGCAGCTGATTTGGCTGTACAGGCAGCAGCTTCTAAGCAGGCACCAACAATCGCCCATACCTTCGATTCACAAGTGGAAGATGTGCTCAATAAAATCGAAGGTATGCTGGGCAGCGATGTGCCACAGACACAGAAACGGTTCTTTGCCATCAAGCTGTTTGAACGAGATGAAAAAATCGGCGGCATGATGAAGCAGGTTCCAAATGTAGAATCTGTGGTGGCTGCCTTGGAAGACGCCATGGATGACGATGCAGAAAGCATCATCACCAATGAACGGTATTCCTTTATCTCTTCCATTATCGGCAAGTGCAGCAAGAAAGCAAAACGGGAAGGTCTGTCTATTTCTGATAAAATTGACCAGATTGTTACCAACCGTATTTTGGCGCTGCCAATTTTTGCTGCAGTGATGTTTGTTGTTTACTATGTTTCCGTTACAACGGTTGGCGCCTTTGTAACCGACTGGACCAATGATGTGCTATTCGGTGAAATTATTCCACCGGCCATTGAAGGCTTACTGGTTGCTGTTGGCTGTGCTGACTGGCTGCAGGGTTTGATTTTGGATGGGATTGTTGCTGGGGTTGGCGCTGTTCTGGGTTTCGTGCCGCAGATGCTGGTACTGTTTATCTTTTTGGCATTCCTGGAATCCTGCGGATATATGGCTCGCGTTGCGTTTATCATGGACAGAATTTTCCGTAAATTTGGTTTATCGGGCAAATCCTTTATTCCAATGCTGATTGGTTCCGGTTGTGGGGTTCCGGGCGTTATGGCTTCCAGAACCATTGAAAATGAACGGGATCGCAGAATGACCATTATGACAACCACTTTTGTACCTTGCGGTGCAAAGCTGCCGATTATCGCGTTAATCGCAGGCGCATTCTTTAACAACGCTGGTTGGGTGGCTTGGAGCGCTTATATTATCGGGGTTTTAGCCATTGTTTGCTCCGGTATTATGTTAAAGAAAACAAAGATGTTTGCAGGAGAACCGGCTCCTTTTGTTATGGAACTGCCAGCTTATCATATGCCAACGGTAGGCAATGTGCTGAGAAGCATGTGGGAACGGGGCTGGTCCTTTATTAAGAAAGCTGGTACCATCATTTTACTGTCCACCATCGTATTGTGGTTCTTGATGAGCTTCGGTTGGGTAGATGGCAGCTTCGGTATGCTGGAAGCAGAACAACTGAATGATTCTGTGCTGGCTTCGATTGGCAGCGCCATCGCTTGGATTTTTGCACCATTGGGCTGGACCCAGGGCGGCGAAGGCTGGAAGATGGCAGTTGCAGCCATTACCGGTTTGATCGCAAAAGAAAACGTTGTTGCTACCTTCGGTATGCTGTATGGCTTTGCTGAAGTTGCAGAAGACGGTGCAGAAGTTTGGGGTAATCTGGCTAGCGTTATGACACCGATTGCCGCTTATGGCTTCTTGGTATTCAATCTGCTGTGCGCACCTTGCTTTGCAGCTATGGGCGCAATCAAACGGGAAATGAACAACACTAAATGGTTCCTGTTTGCAATTGGCTATCAGTGCGGTCTGGCTTATATCGTAACCCTGATTATTTATCAGTTCGGTACTTTACTCACTGGCGGTGGCTTTGGTCTTGGCACAGTGGTAGCGCTCGTCGCTCTGATTGGGCTGTTATATATGCTGTTCCGTCCTGAAAAGAAAGAAAACAGTAGCAAAGGAGCCGTGCGGAGCGTATCAAATGCTATGTAAGGAGGATTCCTATGGCATGGATTTTGAGTAATCTTGGTACAATTGTAGTAGGCTTGATTGTTCTTGTAATCGTGTATTTTGCCTTTCAGAGTGTCCGCAAGGATTTTAATTCGGGCGGTTGCAGTGGGTGCAGCGGTTGCGGCGGAAGTTGCAGTTGTTGTCATAGCAAAGCGCAAAATCATTCATAAGAAATTGTATATTTCTGGCTGGATGACAATCCATCCGGCCAGAAATATATTTTAAATCTGAGTTAGCTTCAGGAAATAAAAATTAATATATGATTTAATTAAAAAATAAAATTTGAGAGGAGCATTCAAAATGAGTAAATTGGTAATCATCGGCGGACATGACTGCATGGCTTGTAAGTATAAGGAATTGTGCAAACAATATAACTGCAAAGCGAAAGTTTTTACCCAAGTGCCCAGCAATTTAAAGCAGCAGATTGGCAACCCTGATTTGGTAGTGCTGTTCACCAACACGGTATCTCATCGCATGGTGAATTGTGCAGTAGCGGAAGCAAAACGGAAAAATATCAACATTGTGCGATGTCACACCAGCAGCGCAGCAGCTTTAAAACAGATTTTAGAAGCACAGACTGCAGGCTAATCGATATACAGAGCAAAATAAGAAATGACAGAAGGCGAATTGGGTGGAAGATAAATCAAATACGCTCTCCTTATCGCAGATGATGGTTCAAGCAATCTCTGCCACTAGGAGAGCGTATTTTTGTTGGCAAAAGTACGGTTATCTTCAAAAAATCCTGACAGGTTGACTACATGATTCGTAAATTACCTTGACATTTTCTTAACCATTGCGGCTATAAAAGGTGCTATACTAAATGCGTGGTCAGGAAGTACCACAACTTATGCGGCAAGCGGTAACTGTGGAAAAGACGCCCTTCCTTTTCACAGCCGGTTCAAATCCGGGATGCCGCTCCACAATCTCTTTTATCCCCCTTATAAAGAGCTGTCTCGCCAGGACAGCTCTTTTTGTGTGTCTAATAGGCAGCTTTCGTTATTTTTTGCTGAATTGGGGCATAGGATGGAAGAAAAGGAGGAGGACAGAGATGAAACGAAAAGTTTTTTTAGGGCTGGGCGCAGGGTTGATTTTATTTGCCGGGTTTTTAACCGGTGGCATCCTACATCAGTGCTGGCAGAATGTGTCTAGTCAAACAGCGGCCGCAGTGGAAAAAGAGGTGCCAATTTATTTTGTGGAAACCGATGAGAAAAAGCTGGCAATTTCCTTTGATGCAGCCTGGGGTTGTGAGCGAACTGAAAAAATTTTAGAAACCTTAGAAAAATATGATGTGCAGGCTACATTTTTTCTGACCAACATTTGGCTGGACGATTATCCGGAGATGGCAAAAAAAATTGCAGACGCCGGCCATGAAATTGCCATGCATAGCGTCACCCATCCCCATATGAGTCAACTCAGCGCAGAGGAAGTGGCGCAGGAATTAGACGGTAACTACCAGCGTATTGTAGAAGTGACCGGATATACGCCGCAGCTCTTTCGCTTTCCCTTCGGCGAATACGATAACCAAAGCATCCATGTTGTGCGAGAAAAAGGATATTATCCAATTCAATGGTCAATTGACAGTTTAGATTGGATGGAGTCCAAAACGGCGGAGGACTTGATTGACAGAGTGACGTTGGGGCTGCATCCAGGCGCGATTATCCTGTGTCACAACAACGGCACTTACACAGCGGAAGCCATTGACGTGATTATTCCCTACGCCCAGGCGCAGGGCTATCGATTTGTGCCTATTGGCGAACTGATCTATCAAGGGCAGTACCAGACCGACCAGCAGGGAATGCAGAAAAAACCTGCGGAACAACAGGAAGATAGCGGCAGTCAGTAATGTTTGTAAAGTAGTATCAATATTTTATAGTATAGAAAACAAAAAGAAGCTGTTTTGTCCACCGATAGTGTGGAGCAGAACAGCTTCTTTAGTTTAAAATTCTGACAAAGCTTATTCCAAACCCAGTGCCTGTTTGATAGCTTCTACGCCGCCCATGCGGGGAACGAAACGATACATTCTTTCTTTTGTTCTCATATTTTCTTTATAATAAAGCATCAATTTGGTAACGACCTGAAGGAGTTGCTCGTCGTCCAAATCTTTGGCCAGCACTTCGCCTAAACGAGCATTTAAGCCCGAATTGCCGCCAATCTGGATGGTCCAGCCGGTACTTTTCTTGCCGAAAATGCCGATATCGCGAATAACACCTTCGCCGCAAGCCAAAGGACAGCCGGAAATGCCGAATTTGAGCTTGGTTTCAATGCCCATAGGTTTTACCACATCGTAAATTCGTTCAGCGATAGCTAAAGAATCCCGCTGACCCAACCGGCAAACCGTTTCGCCAGGACAGGCTTTGATATAATTTAAGCCGGTGCCTAAACCGTTGCCCGGTTCCATGCCCAGTTCTTCCCAGACAGCCTCTACATGTTCCGGTTTTACGCCCACCAAAGCGATGCGCTGCGCCGATGTAATTTTGATAACAGGAATTTCATATTTACGGGCAACAGCGGCGATTTTTTCCAAATCCTCCGGCGTCATCATGCCAAATTTGATTTCGGGGATTAGGGCCACCGTTTCTTTGTCTTTCTGCACAATCCCGCTGCGGGGAGATTCTTGAATCATGATAGAAACACTCCTTTAAAAATTAAAAAATAAAATATAAAAATGTAGATAAGAAAGATTGCAGTAGGCCATACTAAAAATAATCTTTATTGTGAAATAATCTGCAAGCTTTATTATTATAATACTAAAATACTTTTTTTTGTGCAATGTATAATTTATAAAAAATGGTTGTGACAATGCCGCACATATGATAAAATAAATATCAAATTTGATAAACATTTTCTGTATTGTTTATTCATATTTAATTTTTTTGAGAAATTGGGAGGAATATTCATGGCAGGCAAAACTATGAAAACTATGGATGGGAATGCAGCAGCAGCCCATGTGTCTTACGCATTTACCGATGTTGCGGCAATCTATCCAATCACTCCGTCTTCTACCATGGCTGAATTGATAGATGAATGGAGCGCGCAAGGAAGAAAAAATATTTTTGGACAACAGGTAAACGTTGTTGAAATGCAATCGGAAGCAGGTGCAGCCGGCGCAATTCACGGTTCTTTATCCGGCGGTGCGTTCACTTCCACCTATACGGCGTCTCAGGGCTTACTGCTGATGCTGCCGACCATGTACAAAATTGCTGGTGAATTTTTACCATGCGTATTCCATGTAACTGCCAGAACTGTAGCTACCCACGCTTTGTCTATCTTTGGTGACCAGTCTGATGTTATGGCTTGCCGCCAGACCGGTTTTGCAATGCTGGCTTCCAGTAGCGTTCAGGAAGCAATGGATTTGGGTGCAGTTGCCCATTTGGCGACCTTAAAAGCCCGCGTACCATTTATTCACTTCTTCGATGGGTTCCGTACCTCTCACGAAATTCAAAAAATCGAAGTCTTGGATTATGACGATTTGGCTAAGCTGGTGGATATGGAAGCAGTGGAAGAGTTCCGTAAACGCAGCTTGAATCCAATGCATCCAAAAGTAAAAGGAACTGCGCAAAATCCGGATATTTTCTTCCAGGCTAGAGAAGCCGGCAACGTATATTATGAAAACGTTGTAGATGTTGTTGAAGAATATATGGGTGAAATCTCCAAGCTGACAGGCCGGGATTATAAACCATTTAACTATTATGGCGCTCCTGATGCAGAAAACGTAGTAATCGCTATGGGCTCTGTCTGCGAAGCCTTAGAAGAAGTTGTTGACTATCTGAATGCCAAAGGACAGAAGGTTGGTCTGTTAAAAGTAAGACTGTACCGTCCATTCTCGGCAAAACATTTCTTAGCTGCTATTCCAGCTACCGTAAAACGGATTTCCGTACTGGACCGCACCAAAGAACCAGGCGCAATGGGCGAACCTCTGTATGAAGATATCCGCAACGTATATTATGATATGGCAGAACGTCCATTGATTATCGGCGGTCGTTATGGCTTGGGCTCCAAGGATGTCACACCGGCCCAGCTGATTGCCGTATATGAAAATTTAGCTGCCGAAACTCCAATGAATGGCTTCACCATCGGGATTGTGGACGACGTTACCAATCTGAGTCTGCCAGTGGGCGCACCGGTGGTAACTGCACCTGCCGATACGATTAGCTGCAAATTCTGGGGTTATGGTTCCGATGGTACTGTTGGCGCCAACAAGGACGCGATCAAGATCATCGGCGACAACACCGACATGTATGCCCAGGGCTACTTTGCTTACGACTCTAAAAAATCCGGCGGCGTAACCATTTCCCATTTGCGTTTTGGTCACTCCAAAATCCGTTCTACCTATCAGATTGACCAGGCCGATTACATCGCTTGCCATAAAACAAGCTATGTAAACCAGTATGAAATTTTAGAAGGCCTGAAACCAGGCGGCACCTTCCTGCTTAACTGTCCGTGGGACGCTGCAGAGTTGGAAAAAGAACTGCCGGCTAAAATGAAAAAATATATTGCAGAACATAACATTCAGTTCTATACCATCGACGCCGTGAAAATTGCCAAGGAAGTTGGCTTGAAGAACAGAATCAACATGGTTACCCAGACTGCGTTCTTCAAATTAACCAATGTTATTCCATTTGAAAAAGCAACCGAGCTGCTGAAAGCGGCCATTAAGAAAACCTATGGCAAAAAAGGCGACGACGTTGTAAACATGAACTATGCAGCTGTAGATAAAGCAGTAGAAACCCTGCATAAAGTCGAAGTGCCAGCTTCTTGGGCCAATGCTGCCGATGAAGCAGCCGCAAAAGGCGGATGCCCGGCAACACCAGCCTTCGTCAAAGAAGTGGTACAGCCGATGAATGCCCAGCAGGGCGACAAGCTGCCAGTCAGCAAGTTCTCCGGTCGGGAAGACGGTTCCTTCCCAATGGGTACTTCCTGCTATGAAAAACGCATGATTGCCATTGATGTTCCGCAGTGGCAGCCAGAAAATTGTATCCAGTGTAACCAGTGTTCTTATGTTTGCCCACATGCCTGCGTACGTCCATTTGTGCTGAACGCAGAAGAAGAAGCAAACAAACCGGAAGGTATGGTTACCATCAAAGCCAACGGCAAAGAATTTGAAGGCATGACCTTCCGCATTCAGGTTAGCCCGATGGATTGTACCGGCTGCGGCAGTTGCGTCAGCGTATGCCCAGCTAAAAATAAAGCGCTGGTATTCCAGAATGTAGAAGAAGCTGTAGCAGAGCAGCGTGCAAACTGGACTTATGCAACTCATAAGATTTCCAATAAATCCGATTTGGTAAATGTGAAGACTCTGAAAGGCTCCCAGTTCCGTCAGCCATTGCTGGAATTCTCCGGCGCATGCGCTGGTTGTGGAGAAACGCCATATGCCAAACTGGTTACCCAGTTGTTCGGCGATCGTATGGTAATTGCCAATGCAACAGGCTGCTCCTCCATCTGGGGTGCATCGGCTCCATGCATGCCATACTGCACCAACGCACAGGGCAGAGGTCCTGCTTGGGCTAACTCTCTGTTTGAAAACAACGCGGAATTTGGCTTAGGGATGCTGAAAGCTCATCAGCAGTGCCGTGAAAAACTGGCTATTCTGATGGCAGAAGCTTTGGAAGCAGATATTGCAGCAGAAGCCAAAGAAGCAATTCAGCTGTGGCTGGATAACAAAGACAACTATGAAGAAAGCAAGAAGGCTACCGATTTGCTGCTGCCAATGCTGCAGGATGCAGAAGCGCCAGCATTGCAGGCAATTAAAGTATATGAAGACCATCTGATTAAACGGTCCCAGTGGATTTTCGGCGGCGACGGCTGGGCTTACGATATCGGCTACGGCGGCTTAGACCATGTATTGGCTTCCGGTGAAAATGTAAACGTACTGGTATTCGATACCGAAGTTTACTCCAACACAGGCGGTCAGGCTTCCAAAGCGACGCCAACCGCAGCAATCGCTAAATTTGCTGCCAGCGGCAAACGCTCCAAGAAGAAAGATCTGGGCATGATGAACACAGCTTATGGCAATGTTTATGTAGCGCAGATTGCAATGGGCGCCAACATGAATCAGGCTATCAAAGCCATCACCGAAGCAGAAGCTTATGACGGTCCATCCCTGATTATCGCTTACGCAACCTGTATCAACCACGGGATTAAAGGTGGCTTGAGCAATCCAATGAGCCAGATGAAGAAAGCGGTAGAATGCGGTTACTGGCATCTGTGGAGATACAATCCAGAATTAAAAGCAGAAGGCAAAAATCCGTTCATTCTGGATTCCAAAGAACCAAATTCCGATTTGTTCCGTGATTTCATCAACACCGAAACCCGTTACACCTCTTTGGCTAAACTGTTCCCAGAAAAGGCTGAAGAACTGTTTGAACAGGCAAAACAGAACAGCATTGAAAGATACCAAACCTATGTGGAAATGGTAAATAAGCAGTAAGCTTGCGCTTTCTTGGCAGTAACAATTAGCTGTATGTAAATAGCATGATATAGAACAGCACAGAGTAATCTTTTTTGATTGCTCTGTGCTGTTTTGTTTATTTGGAAAACGTGATAACAAGACAAAGTTGTATGCAATATATAAAATGTGTTAAAAGTCCTGTTATGCATGATAAATTTTAATAGATATAATAAAGATAGCATATATGCAGGTTACTGAAATCTTTTTTATTAATAGGAGGAATTGTATATGTTGAAACGTGAAGCCTTAACTCAGAAAATCATGGTATTGGGTGTCGACGGTATGGATCCGCGTTTAACTAGTAAGTTTGTAAAAGAAGGAAAAATGCCTAACGTAAAAAAATTAATGGAAAAAGGTTCTTGTCGGGAAGATTTGGTTTTGTTAGGTGCCAATCCTACTGTGACGCCACCTATGTGGACAACGTTATCGACAGGTGCGTATCCGATGACACATGGTATTACAGGATTCTTTCGTCAATCCCATGAAGATTTGGATGTTATGCAGTATAATTTGGATTCCAGAAATTGCACTGCAGAACAGTTGTGGAATGTTTTTGTAGAAGCTGGCCGAAAAACTTTAGTATGGCATTGGCCAGGCAGCTCATGGCCACCAACTTCTGATAATCCGCTGTTATATGTTGTAGATGGCACACAGCCAGGCTGTGTTGGGATGGGAACAGCACAGGTAGAACAGGAATTTATCTTAGGCGCCAGTGAAAAGAATGAGTCAGTAACTTATATTAATAATTATACAGGCGATGTAAGTGCGCCTTGTGTGATTACAGATTTAGCGCCGACGCAGTCCGGCGGCTTTGACGAAGATGCCGTTATGGGTGGCGGCAATACCAGTACGATGGTTCTTGGATATGGCGATGGTTCGAAGAGTATGGAATTGCCGGTTAATATTGCCCAATCTTATATTCGACCAGCTTCTGGCTGGGCTGCAGCGCCAGATGATGCAAAAGAATTTATCATGTTGTTAAGCAAAGGGCTGCTGCGGCGTCCATGTTTGATTTTGAAAAATGAAGAAGGCATTTATGACAGTGTGGCCGTATACAAATCGAAAAAAGAAACAGAACCAATTGTCGTGCTGAAAATGGGTAAAATATATCCTTGCATCCGCGATGAAGCAATTCGGGAAGAAACTCATTTTGAAGTAATCAGAAATATGCGCTTGCTAAAACTGGCAGAAGACGGCAGTGAGTTGAAAATGTGGGTATCTGCTGCTAATAATATACATGATGACAGTGTATTTCACCCAAAAGCTTTATATGAAACCATTGTGGAAAATGTCGGGTATCCATTGCCTGGCACAATGATTGGGGAACATGAGATTGATTTGAGTACAGATTGTCGGTTAGCAAACTGGTATTTGGCAGCGGATTGGCAGGCAAGTTGTCTGAATTATTTAATTGAAAATGAAGATTTTGAAATTATTTTCTCACATTTTCATAATGTTGATTTAGAAATGCATAAGGTTGTTCACTATTTAACAGATAAGGGCCATAACAGACAGCCTGCAGAAGTTTATGAAAAATTCGTAGAGGATATTTATGTGCAGACCGATTACTATATTGGAAAGTTTATTCATCTTTTGGAAGATGATTGGACTATTTTGCTGGTATCTGACCATGCCCAGGGGTGTCCGCAACATGAACCTCCATTTTTGGGCGACTGCAATGCCATCAGTATAAGAGTCATGCAGGAATTAGGATTTACAGCCTTGAAAACAGATGAAAATGGTAATGAATTACGGCAAATTGATTGGGAAAATACAAAGGCAATTGCGATTCGTGAAAATGATATCTGGATTAATTTAAAAGGCCGCGATAAATACGGAATTGTAGATCCAGAAGATAAGTATGAACTGGAAGAAGATATTATGACAGCTTTGTATGGCTATAGACATCCTGATACAGGAAAACGCTGCGTGGCACTGGCATTGCGTAACAAGGACGCGGCCGTTCTTGGGATGGGTGGACCGGAAAATGGCGATATCATTTATTTTGTAGCAGAAGGCTATAATTATGACCATGCCGATTCCTTGTCTACAACTTTGGGAACAAAAGACACATCGTTGTCGCCGATTTTCATTGGCGCAGGCCCTGGTTTTAAGGAAAATCATCGCACAACAAGAGTTTTGCGGCAGGTAGATGTTGCTCCGACTATCGCTGTTTTAGGCGGTGTGCGTATGCCGAGAGAATGTGAAGGCGCGCCGATGTATTCTATTTTAACTGAAGATTTTTAATGTTTAGATAAAGCTGATAGGCGATAAGCGAATGTAGGCAAATACAATGGTTCGCGTATCGCCTATTGTGTTATCCTTGCAAATATCAATATACGGAATTATGGCATCATAAATAATGAAAAGCTGTTTTTACGATACGTTGAAATTGTTTCAGGGAGGAAGGTTGGTGAAAGTATGGCGCTTTTGACAAAGGCAAGTAGAGAGATGCTGCATCGAGATGCACAATGCGCAGCTGATGTTGGAAGAATGGAGGAATTTGGGCGATTTCCCACAGAATTTAAAGTATATGGAACGGCGAGCTGGGAAGAAAATGGAAAGATTTATTATAGAGCTACTACAGATGAAGAAAAATTGTATGATTATATACAGCAGAAAAAATCACAAGGAATTTATTTTACGCCAATTGTGTCCCATGTACGTTATTTGAAAGTTTTTGCTGAAATGAAAGAACAAACATTATATGATACGAAATACTTTTTGTTGCAGCAGATGAAGCAGCAGTATGAGGGGCTATATTTTGAATTGATGGAGCCGCTCTTTGTCACGCCTCCAAATAATCAAAGCTGTCCTTTTCTGGAGCAATATAGAGACTGTATTGACGGATATTTTGATGATGCTGGATTACAAATTTTTCGAGGATTATTGGAGATGGCTTATGATGCAAAAATCTTGAAACCAGAAACATATACACAGTTCAGTATATGGCATGACCAAATTCGTCATCAAATGGCAGATGAAGCAGTGGCTGAAGATAGATATAAGCGGACATTTTATGGGTTCAAATATAAAACAAAAGACGGTATTGAGAAACTATTTGCTGATGCAAGAAGAATGACAGCAGTAAATAAGCGGGAAATTTTATTGTTAAATGGATGTTTAACGGGCTCTATTTTGAAAAAATCCTATTGGTTTTCAAACCTTGAACAGATAAATGCTATAAAAAATCAGTATAAACAATGGTTATCAGAGATACAGAATGAAACATATTTTCATTTATTGGAGACACTAAAAAAGCAAAAAGGCGTTATAACACAACAGCAAATAAATGAATTGGAAAAACGACTGAAAGCTTATCCGACTGCCTATCATGGATTTTACCATTATGCAGTGCGCTGGAATAGAGCATAATGAAGAATACACTTACAGAGAAGGTTGAAAAGCAATACAGTTTTAGATAATATAAGTATATCAAGATGCGATGGTGCCCTTTGATATAAGGATATTTCTCTTTTTGCCAATTTAACAGAACTGTAAATGATACTGGAAAGCAGCCTTGGATAGGAGGAGTTGATTTGCATGCAAATTGAAAAGCTGAAATATTTTGTTGAAGTAGCAGAGAAAGGGTCAATTAATTTGGCATGTGAAGGTTTGCATATAAGTCAGCAAGCCTTGAGCCAATCCATGCGTAATTTGGAAAAAGAGATGGGTGTTGCGTTACTGGATCGTTCTCATAAAGGGATTGCATTAACTGAAAAAGGGCAGGCGTTTTTTGAGGCAGCGATTGATATTGTGGACCGTTGGGAACAGCTATTAACAAAATTGAATGAAGATATGTCTTTTAAGATATTGCGGGTATCTATTGCAAGATTGTTGGAAGATTATTATTATACCTTATTATTGAAAAATATAGAAAAGCGGCATTTGCATATGCGGCTGGATGTTCAGAATCTATTAACAGAGGAAGCGGCTGAAGCTCTAGAAAAAGGCGAGATTGATTTATCGGTGGTCTGTTTTTTTGAATCTGAAATTGAAGAATTTTTGTTGCGGCATCCAATGTTGGAGTTTACTGCCAAAACCTATATTAATCAAAATCTTTTGGTGAGCAGGAACTCAGAATTGGCAAAAAATGTAGTGTTGGATATCCGAGAGCTTAAGAATTTGCGTTTTATTGTAGAAAAAAATGGTGAGATGGAGACAGAAACCTTTCAAAGATTATTAGATTTGAATCCGACACTGGATGTGATTGGTGTGAATTCCTTTTATGCCAAACAGAGAATGGTTGCTGAAAATTTAGGCGTTACCATGAACATTAAGGATGGACCTATTTTGAATCAATATCGTAATGATTTAATTGAAATTCCCTTGCGAGATTGCGAACCTATGATATCAGGAATCTTAATTTGGCGGGAAACTCCGAAAGAAAAGCTTTTACGGGAAATTATAAATCAGTGGTAGTAGAAGTACCCGCGTTTGTTCTGATTAGAAATTTCAGAACGAAATCCGTTTATGGAAATGTGACTTATGACAAACTATCAGAAAAGTTCAAGATAAGTAGAGCGGTGATTTGTAAAAAATATAGCTTTGCTCTAAAAGAGATAGAAATCAAGCAGTTTTTGTTATAGAAAGCGGTTTGATTTTATATTTTTTTAAATTTGTTCATGATTAGATATGGAAGACGCTGTCAGTACAAGCTTTGCTTGTGGCAGCGTTTTGTTTTTGTGTAAAAGTCCTGTTATGCATAAATGAATTTAATATATATAATAAAACCATAGACGGGGATAGCAAAAACGTTCGGAAAGGGGGTTGTATCTAATCAGAACAAGGCTGTTTTTGTTGGAACATAGGTTTTTGAGAATTATTAGACATGATATCAAACACGTTTTTGCGTATATTTATTATTTTAAGTGAGGAGGAGCTGTATGTATTTTACTTCTATCAATAAAGTTTCAGCTGTAAAAATGGCTGTTACAATTTTGGCGCCTTTGCTTATCTGTTTGCTGCCGACGAACGAATTGTTCACTGTACAAATTCAATTGTTCTTAGCAATTACATTAGCAGCTATTTTGGCCTATGCGTTTGAACAATTCAATCAGACCTTGGTTTCCATTTTGCTGCCTATTGCGTATACCTTGTTCAAAGTTACAGATGTTACAGTCGCATTTTCAAGCTGGTCAAACAATGTTGTGTGGATGACGCTGGGTGGATTGATGCTGGCAGATATGGCGAACAAATCAGGTTTTTTGCAGCGTCTTGCTTTAAAATGTATCATTTTGACTGGCGGCACATATCGGGGAATTATTTGGGGCTTGGCCATAGCTGGGCTTATTCTGAGCGTTTTGTTAGCAGGGCAGGGTTATATTCCGATGGCTGCATTAGCCTTTGGAATCTGTACTGCGCTGGGAATCAATAAAACGAAGGAAGCAGCAGGTATTATGTTAGCGGCGGTTTTTAGCGGCGTCCTTGCCAGTGCATTTGTATTTAATACAGGACCAGTTATGTATGCCAGCTTTGCAGGTCTATCGATGAATTTGAGCTGGATTGAATATTTCTTAAAACAACCAGTTGGAGTAATCTATTTTGTAGCAATGTTTGTTATTTTAGAGCGGTTATGTCGACCGAAAGAAGCGCTGGATGGAAAAGCATATTTTCAGGAAGAATATAAAAAGTTAGGGAAAATAACAATAAACGAAATAAAAGCTGTTATTATCTGTCTTCTCTTATTGGTATTTTTACTGACAACCAATATACATGGCATTTCTGTTATGTGGGGGTTTGCGCTGTTTCCATTGTTGGCATATTTGCCGGGCGTTGGTTTTTGCGATGCAGAAGATATGAGAAAAACAAATTTTGGAATGGCATTTTTTGTTGCGGCATGTATGTCGATTGGCAGTGTTGGTACCTCTTTGGGAATTGGGCAGCTGGTCAGTTCTATTGCAATGCCTTTGATTGAAGGTAAGAGCGTTAGTGTAGTATTTTTTGTTATTTATATTTTGTGCATTTTGCTGAACTTCTTGATGACACCTTTGGCAATTGCAGCAGCCTTTTCCTTGCCATTTTCACAGATTGTAATGAGCATGGGTGTGAATCCAGATGCGTTTTTCCTATTTGAAACAATCGCCATCGATCAGATTTTTCTACCTTACGAGTATGTTGTTTATTTGGTTGTATTTTCCTTTGGCGCTATGCGGATGAATGACTTTATCAAACTAATGTCCATTAAGGCATTGGTTGCAACAATTTATATTTTCTTTATTTTGTTGCCATTCTGGAAAGTAATCGGATTTTTAATGATGTAGCAGAAAATTGCTAGAGCTTAGAGAGAAGAGATGGAATTTGTTTGGGGTGATGAAGCGTTCTTCGTTGCCCCAAAATCTTTATTACCATAAAGTGAAGGAGGGATGCGGTATGGCTAATTCTGACAATAGAATTGAACGACTGAAAAAGCGTGCGAAACGCTGTGTTTGCAAATATTGCGGAAGAGAATTGAAGCTGAAACACATTATCTTTAGTGACATTCATGAAGCAAAGGTGGAGCTATATTGCAATTCTTGTCAGCGAATAGAATACGGTGTGGAGCGGGAGCTTTATGTGAGCGCCTATAATTTTGTAGAGCAGCTGGAATTTGAATATTATGAGGGCATTGACGAAAATGAGAGGAAGCGACAAATGAATATAGCAAAGGTATGTGAAATCATGAGTTGGGGATGTCAAAATATTGGGATTCTGAATCAAGATGGTTTTACAGTTCCATTGCAGTTTGACGAAACCTCCTGGTCGGAATGTCTGGCTTTACCTAGTCAAGAGATTGCAGTAACAGAGGAGGAATCCTATACATGCAGCAACCAATTATAACTGTCGAAAATTTATGTTGTAAATCAGGGCGGCGGCATTTATTGAAGGATATCAATTGGACAGTAAATGCCGGAGAGCATTGGTTAATCTTTGGTATGAACGGCTGCGGAAAAACCACATTACTGAGTTGTATAGCCGGTTTTAAACCGATTACGTCTGGGACAATCACTGTATTGGGAAAACAATACGATAAAGAGAATATTTTTTCACTGCGCAAGAAGGTGGGTTGGGTTAGCAGCTCCTTTTTTGACCATTATTATCGGAATGAATTGCCTCTGCAAATTGTGTTATCTGGATTGTTTGGTACCTTTGGAACTGATGGTATTGTCTGCAGTAAAGAGGTACGTTTAGCAAAAGCGTTGCTGAGAGAATTCCATGTAGGAGATAAAATGAAGCAGCCATTTTGCACAATGAGCAAAGGCGAGCGTCAAAATGTACTGATTGCGCGCGCATTAATCAGTAAACCGGAAATTTTGGTTTTAGATGAACCAGGAACAGGTTTAGATATCTATGCCAGAGAGCAACTGATGGCGATGATTCGGTTACTGGCAGAGCATGGGAATTTTACAATTCTTTATGTTACCCATTATCCAGAAGAAATACAGTCTTTTATGAATAAAACGATGCTATTGCAGACAGGAACCGTTTTTGCGCAGGGTGATACAGAAAAAATTCTGCGAGAGGAGCTATTGACGCAATTTTTCCATAGAAATGTACAGCTTCATAGATTTAAGGATGGAAGATTAAGGATGACCTTAGAAACAGGCTCTGATATTTTGCGAATTTATGAAGAATCTGGTTAATTCAAATTTAATAACAGAAACCGCACAGGGTAATCTTTTGGGATTACCCTGTGTTTTTGAACAAATATAATTCTATAGGTGGAATATCGTTTATGAAATATGCTATAATATCAAAAATATTTGTTTTTATTGATGATACATTTTTACAGGAGGTGTATTTCAAATGAAACGACCGTTAATAGGTGAATACCACATGATCAAAGAACAAGCAACCGATGAATCCTGCGAAAGAATTTATAGTTGTATTGGCAGTGTCATCGTGTGTTTTTTTCTTTTATTTGGATTGCTATTTGTGGGAGTAGTATGTTATCTGAGTTATGTGTTCATGAATATTCCCATGTCGTAAAATTTGAATCGCAATCAAGAAGCGCTTACAGTAGAAGAAGTTTGGACTGTGGACGGGCAGTTTTCTATATGGATTGACGATGTGTCTGAAATTTCCGAAGATATTGTTAAAAAGGAATACGGAGAAGATGGGGAAACGGAGAAAAAACGATATTTCGATGTCTCTTTTTTCGTTCGAAAACATTGGTTTTCCTGGTTGTATGATTGGCAATACGGCAGAGAAATACCTTAGTGTGCGGGTCACTGCTGTTGCGATAGATGAGAATGGCGAAAGGGTATGGCCTACTACATTGCAGGTATACGATCAAAATCCGTGTCAAACGGTCTGGCAAGAAAACGAAAAGGTTTTGGCAACATCGGGTATGACATTGTCTGATGATCATCTGAATTATAGAAATGGAGGAAACAGAAATTATTACTTCATTAGATAGTTTCATGCTCTGTTTTTTAGTACTAGTAGAAGTTTTATCGGCAGAGGCATCTACTCGCTATTATCAGCGGGATTTTCCTATTAAGATTAAAAAAATAATTGCATAAATAGCTGGATTTCCAGGATAGCATAAACCGCACAGGGTAATCACTTTTGATTGCACTGTGTTTTTATTTGTAAACCATAATTCCTTCTTGTGTACATTAGTCAATGATGTGAGACTGAAAAAAGAGAAAAAGTTCAAAGTATCA
>CABUKW010000001.1 GCA_902492275.1 uncultured Peptococcaceae bacterium | reverse complement strand
AGCGGGTGGTTCTTTGTTTCGCGCATTCTGCGCTCAACTGACTTAAGTCTCATAACATAAAAAATTCAGAGGCAAAAATTTACGCCTCTGAATTTTCTCATATAACCGACACCTTAGAACACAATTGTCCCTAAAGGATACGCAATGCAAACCAATACAACCATCGCAATCACAGCAAATGCTAAACCAAATTTATAAGCATCTTTTGGTCGAATCCAATCCGCATTGGCAAATACCAGGGCCGCCTGCGCCGAAGCTGCTGGTGTTGCCGTTGCACATTGCAACATGGTAACTAATAAGAAACCAAACAATAGTGGATTCACGCCTTGATTAGCAGCTACTACAGCCAACAGTGGCGTAAATGTCATTGTCAAAACTAAATTATGCGCAACCTGCGTTATAAAACCTAATAGCACTATCACTACTGCAATAAACACTGCTGGACTCAATCCATTCAATAGCGGCATTAATGCAGCCATTGCCGTTGACATGATGCCTGTTTCTTCTGAACCCATAGCACCACAAACAGGTAACGTTGCCGCAAACATGATAATAATATCCCAACTAACAGCGTGTGTTAAATCGGCAAAGGTCATCAACGGAGTGCCATCTTTTTTGCGCAAAATTACAGCAATGCAAATAACTAGAAGCGCTAGTCCTAACATATCTGCTTTTTTCAAAAATGCAATGAACGGAATTGTTGCTGGTAGCAAACCTGCCACCGCCAAAAGTGCCACAAAAACAGCCAATAATGTCATACCCAATTTCACATCTGTACTCATCTTATTTGACCGATACTTCTCATAAATATCGCCAGCCGCGCCAATTGCTGATAAATCAAATTTAAAAACAAATTTTCCAAGCAACATATATAATGCAATCATCGCAAAAGCTGTTACTAACCCTAAAATTAGCCAAGGAATAAAAGGTATTTCTGTTGCGCCAGCTTTCGCACAAAGACCCAGCACTACGCCTGGATATGGTTTAAAGGGAAATACCATACAAGACATCGCAACCAGATATAAAACACCACCCAAAACATAAGCACAAAGAGACGATCTTTTTTCATAACCACAAATTTCACATAAATCATATACAATAGCCCATAACATAAAAATCGTTCCATACATGGAAACGATTCCACCACATACAAAGGCAATAGTAAAAATCATAAAGAACAATAGCCATGGTCTACCAACACAAATTTTTCTGCTTAGCAACCAATAGCCAATATATTCTGTCAGACCTAATCTACGCAAAATATCAGCAAAAATCATCATAAAAAATACTTGCCAGATTAAACTTTCGCCAAAACCGGCAGCCACAGCATTGGTCACATTAGCTGCAAAATCAGTATAGCCTAGAACAACCAAGCCAAAAATACTAGGCCAGATAAATCCAATAAATGTCCACCCATAAATTAAGCCGACAAAAATCCCCAGAATTTTCATACCATATTCTGTAATTTGTCCAAATGGAGATATCATCCCAATTCCTATGGTCAATATTACAAAAATTGCGGCATGAATCCAATAGCTTATTTTAACCGGTTTATTTTCAGATACTGTCATGTTTTTTCCCCCTTTAATTATCTAATAATCGTTTAAACATCGGGGGGTGCCGCTTCACGATTTTTTATTCGTGAATGTGACAGCCCCCTAGCAAGTTACACATAAAATAACTTTTATTCTGCCAAAATCTGATGAACGACGGCGCCATCTGCATTGGCAGGCTGACGTACGCCCATAATTGCTGCAATTGTCGGTGCAACATCAACCTGATGAATCATTCGTTCCAATTTGTAGGCAGATTTTACACCGGGACCCCCTGCAACAAACAGCGGCGAAACGGAAGTTCCAAAATATCCTTCTGTAGTAGATAATGCATCACCATGCAAACGGTTAAACCCTTCTTCCAAGAAATAAATAATATCGCCACATTTTTCACCAGATAATCCCAGCAATACTGCATCCTTATTCCTCAAAGCAATATTTACGATACGCTTTCCATTTAAACGATAGTTATACAAATCGTCAATAATTTGACGTTCTAATTCGTATTGATCAACAGGGTCTACAATTCCATCAATACCTTCTTGATTATTTCTACCCTTTAAGTTCAAATAAATGTGGTTGCCTCGCGGAGCAACTGCTCTTGTTTTACTCCAATCAATCTGATGCAGTTCTTTTCCATTGGCATCCTTTTTTAACACAGTATAGCCTAAATCCTTTAATACACCAACATTCATAACAAAACCTTCACCCAAATATGGAAGTTCATCTTCCTCACTGCATAACAAACCATGATCAGAGGTCAAAATCAAGGTCCAGCCTTTATCAATTAATGGCATAAAACGACCTACATAGTCATCGGTGTCTAAATATACTTGTTCAATAAACCCCTGATATATTTTTTCATCATTCCAGCCGTACTTTTCTCTGGACTTTGCCCATCTCCAACAGGGATGCCCAACATGGTCGCAGTTATGAAAATGCGTGAATACTGCTTCATATCCATTTTGTTCAATTAAACTCATTAGAGCTGTTGCCTGCCATTCTCCGCCATAGCGATAAGACGGTAATACACGCTGGCTAATCATTTCCGGATAACCTCCGCCATAAGAGCAAGCATATGGTACATACCCTGCTGCATCGACTGCTTGCTGATACAATGATTTCGGCTGCCATAAGGTTTCTTTACGTTCTGTTGTATGATCCAGACATTTACCCATAGAAATTTCAATAAATTTTCCCGCTGGATCAATTTGCAGAACAGATGCATGGCGATTGCCTTCTACTTTTTGGCCTTCATACAGAAATTCCATGTTTACAACTGGAACAAATTCTTTATCTGCTAATCTTACAAGTGGTTCTGCATCTTTTTTATTCTGATAAATTTCTATATGGTCATAATTTCCTGCTTCATTTTTCAATAACAAAGACGGTAATTGCTTTATTCCTCCCGCAATTATAACCGGAAATTCTAACGCATCTCTTGGTATTTCGTGTCCCCAATTGACCGGTTGCTTCAATGGTACATCATAAGTGTCAACAATCAGAGGTGTTTCATTCAATTCTTCCCCTTCATGATGATCTAACAGAATAAACGCTTTATTGTCGGCAGACTGAAAAGAAGTAATATAGTTTCCTGCATCATCTTCTGTTTCTACTATTTCACCTTCATTGATACAGCCAACACCACCTTTCAGTTCTTCTTTTACCCTTTTTTTAACGTTTACTGTTTCAATCGAAGCTCGTGTAATATGTTCGCTATCCAAATCACAACCACTGCAGTTTGGCATAGATGGACTAAAGTTACCTACTACATGTAAATTTTCATTGTCAGAAGATGGCGGCCAACTAGAAGGCCATGTCCATACCAATACTTTTTTTCCTGATTCTGCAATACAATTCCAAACTTGTTCTGCAGAACACTGGCGAGAATCAAATGCAAATTCAAAACGGCTTAAATCAGTTGGATGCTGATTCCAATAGCATGTAATGCCATGCGTCATCGGATAAGCACCTGTGGCCAAGGTTGTCCACATTGGAGGAGTAATTGTTGGATTAGCACCTAATAACATTAAATCTTCTCGTGCTGATCCCATTTCAATTAATTTTTTGATATTAGGCAGTTTACCTTCATCTACCATACGTCTGGTCATTTTAGGATCCATACCATCAATACCAATCACAAAAACCTTATTATTATTCATAAATATATCATCCTCTCCCAAAACCTTATTTCGATTCGTCTGATTTGCAATGGCCATTGCGTCTTTCATATATTTATCTTATCTATAAATTCTATTTTTGAGAAGTTCAATTATATTGCATGGTTTTACCGGTAACAAAAACTTACCAGTCTTTTTCTCAAAGGAGACAATAAAAAATGACTGTTACACAAAGATACATTCCTTCATGTAACAGTCATTTTAACGCAATACTATTTATATTTATCCTACAGCATCATCAGCAAAGCGCCGTTGCGGCCTGTTTTGCCATGGTCGGCCCGATGGCTGAAAAAGGTCTGGTGATTTTGATAGGTACACAGGCCGCTGACTTCAATATTTGGTTTCTCTAAACCGGCTTCCAGCAGTTGCAGGCGGTTGGCCTCCCACAAATCGACCTTGCCGTGGGTTTCGTCCACCGGCGTGATAAGCCTGTCGGCAAAAGAAAAGGCTTGCTGAAACTGCTCCAGCACCGGCCTATCGACCTCATAGGCGGCCCGGGAAATGGACGGCCCGATGGCAGCGCAGATATTTTGCGGCTGACAGCCGTATTCCTGCACCATAATGCCCACCATTTTAGCAGCAATTTTGCCGACAGTACCCCGCCAGCCGCAATGACAAACACCGATAACCTGCTGTATCGGCTCATAAAACAGCACCGGTACACAATCGGCAAACAGCGTCAACAACGCCACGCCGCGCTCGTTAGTCACCAAGCCGTCGGTATCAGGCAAAGCCTGGGCAGCATCTAAAAAGCCCCTGCCCATTTCTTCCCGGCCCACCCGGGCAATATTGGTGCTGTGTACCTGCCGACCGCAAACCACCCGCTCCGGCCCGATGCCTAAGGTGGTAGCAAACAGCAGCCGGTTTTGCCGCACATCCATGACTGCATCGCCGCTGGTTAAGCCCAAGTTTAAGCTGGCATACTCGCCGGTACTGTATCCGCCGCCCCGGCTGCTAAAGCCATGCACTAAGCCCTGCTGCCTTCTCAGCAAAGGCGATTTAAAAATAGCCAAACGACCTTGTATTTCCCGCTGAAACATGTTATCCCTCTTTTCTGTTATCGGAAGCCACAGCAGCGCCAATTTGCTGCCGCTCCAACTGCCACATCTGATAAAATATACCGTCCTCTTGTTGCAATAATGTCTGCACCGTACCCTGCTCAATGAGCGTTCCCTGTTCCAATACATAAATGCAGTCCAGTTGCTCTAAATTTTGCAGACTGTGGGTGATATAGAGCAGCGTGCGGCCTTTCCCCCACCGGGCGATACGTCGCCGCAAGATACTGGCAGTGCGCACATCCAAGCCCTGAAAAATCTCATCCAGCACCACAATGGGGCAGTCCCGCAACCATGCCCGGGCCAGAGCCAGCCGCTGTCGCTGTCCACCCGATAACCGATAGCCATTATCACCTAGGGCAGTGTCTAAGCCCTCCGGCAAAGCGGCAATGACATCGGTAAGCTCCGCAAAGGCCAGAGCTTGCTCTAACTGCTGCTCTGTGGCATCTGGACAGGCCAGACACAAATTTTCCCGCACGGTAGCAGAAAATAGAAAAGTATCCTGTTCCACCACGCCAATCAACTGCCGCAGTTGCTCCTTGGGATATTGGGCCAGCGGAATATCACCCAGCGTGATATTGCCCCGCTGTGGCTCCCAAAAACGCACCAGCAGTGAAGCCAGCGTACTTTTACCGCTGCCGCTGGTACCCACCAATGCTATGTGACTGCCCGCCGGACAAGTCAGTGAAAAATCCTCATAGACAACATGGCCGTTCTCATAGGCAAAACCAATATGACTGATTTGAATATCCAACTGGGCGGGCTGTTGCCATTGCTCGTCCGTATCTTCTTTTGTTTCCGGCAAATCCAGCAAATGGCCAGCAGCTTCCAAGGACTGCTGCAGTTGAAGCAATGCTTGCGGAAAGGGCTGAATGGCTTCAAAGCTGGACCAGATAAGCAGCAGTACCATGGCACAGTAAACGCCCGATAGACTGCCTTCCGCTACAGCAGGAACCACCGCCAGCAAAGCCAGAACTAAAGACAGATTGCTGCCGTAGGTAATCAAACTGGTGGTCAGATTGCCGCAGACGCCAAGCCACCGTTCCAAGCTGGCCATAGACGTTAAAGGCTCCAGCATTTTTTGATAGTAGAGCTGCTGCTGTCCGGTATTTTTTAGCTCGCTGAGCCCGCCCAGATAATCCTCCAACAGGCTCTGCCACTGCTCTCTTTCTTCTGCCAGCCGCGCCGTTTTTCCTGCTGTCACACTGCGCATGGAAAGCGGTACGCCCACGCCGAACAGCGCAAATAGGACAAACAGCAAAACCATAGCGCCCAAGCTGAACTGGGCCAGCACCACGCTGCATACCAAAAGCACCACCATGGCCGCTGCCGGCGCTAAAACGGCCCGCAGATAAAAATATTTTAATATGTCGATATCGTTCAGCAAGCGGTCAAATAACTGCCCTTGACTATATTGCTGTAAACCGGCTGGCGCCGCTGGCTCCATGCGATTATAAATATTCGTGCGCAGCGCTGTCAAAATCTGAAAGGTTACCTTGTGGGACACATAGCGCTCACTGTAACGCAACAATGCCCGCGAAATGCCAAAAAAGCGCACGCCCACAATATATACCATCAAATCCAACAGCGGCGGCTGCAGCGCCGCTATAGAAATCAGCACTGCCGAAACCGATAACAAGCCCACATTGGCCAATACGGTGGAAGCGGACAACAATACCGTACCGGCAATGAACCAGCGAAAAGGCTTCAGCAAGTTTAAGAGCCAACGGAATATCTGTTTTCGCTTCATGCCTCCACCTCCATTTCCAGCAACCGACAGTAAGCACCTTGTCGCTGCAAAAGCTGCGCCTGGGTACCCTGCTCTGCCAGCTTTCCATCCTCCAGCACCAGCACCCGGTCTGCCATTTGAATGGTAGAGAAACGATGGGCCACCATCAATACAGTGCGGCCTTTTAGCAACTGCCGCAGGCTCTGGTTTAATTGCCGCTCGGTGGCCAAATCCAAATTGGCAGTGGCCTCATCAAACAACACAAACTCTTTTTGCTGGCAAATGGCCCGCACCATAGCTATCATCTGCCGCTGTCCGCCCGATAAGCCAACGCCGCCCTGCCCCACTGGGGTATGCACGCCGGCAGGCAAGCGCTGTAATAACTGGGCTAAGCCTGTTTGCTGGCACACCTGTAAAATTTCTGCTTCGCTTAACTCCTCATTGCCAAAACGCAGGTTATCCAGAATGCTGCCGGCAAAAATATAGGGCTTCTGCTGAATGGCAGCGGGTATCTGTCTGACAGAAACATTGCCCTGCTGCGGCTTTAAAAAGCCCTGAATGACGTTCAGCACCGTCGTCTTGCCGCTGCCGCTGGCACCTACCAACGCTACCACCTCGCCGGGCTGCAATGTAAAAGAAACATCGCGCAATGCAGGACTGTCCGACTGGGGGTAGGCAGCCGTCACATGACAAAATTCCAACGCTGCTGTCTGCTCCGGCACTTCTGCAACTGTTCCCGCCCATTCATGCTGCTCCAAAAAGGCGAATAACTCGGCAGCGGCTTCTCTGGTATTTAAGCTGGTGTGAAACTGAGCGCCCAAAGAGCGCAGCGGCTGATAAAATTCCGGCGCAATCAGCAAAATAAAAAAAGCGGTGGCAAAGTCTAACTGTCCTTCCACCAGCCGCAAGCCCAAGCCCACCGAAACCAAGGCAATGCTGATGGTGGTGAACAATTCCAACGCCAGCGACGATAAAAAGGCCCAGCGCAAAACTGCCAGCGTAGCTTGGGCATATTCCCGCCCCACTCGCTCAATTTTTTTGCCCTGTTCTGCGCTGCGATTCATCAATTTTAACGTTGGCAAGCCGGCCATCACATCATGCAGATAGCCGCTGAGCCGATTGATGATTCTCCATTGCCGCGCGTTTACTTTGTTGGTCCACTTGCCGATGAGCATCATAAAAAAAGGCACCAACGGCGCAGTCACCAATAAAATAAAGCCGGACATCAAATCCCGGGGAAAAATGAAACATAAAAACAACAACGGAATAACAGCCGTCTGCAAAAGCTGCGGCAAATACTTGCTGAAATAGCTTTCCAGCGTACCGATGCCCTCGTTTATCATATAAAGCAACTGGCCTTTTTGTTCCTGCCGCAACGCCACTGGCCCTATCCTGTCGATTTTTTGCAAAAAGGCCTGCCGCAAATCGAACTGTATCTCCTGTCCTAGCCGAAAGGCAAAATATTCTTCCAGAGCTTGCAGCACAAAACGTAAGGTAACCCAAAACAATAATTGTCCTACTTGCAGCCAAAGGACATCCAATGCAACCTTCTCTAAAAAGACAGCATTCAAAATGCCAGCCAACGTAAAAGCCTGCCACAAAATTGCCACAGCGCATAAAATTCCGCAAACAGTGCTGGCCAGCAACAATCTTTTATGACCGCTCATCTGCCGCCAGAGATTTTTATCAATCATCGACTGCCCTGTCTCCTCTCCAAGCTTCCATGCTTTGTATAGTATCATACCACAAAACGGCAGGAAACAAAACAACGGCGCGCAAAATCTGAAAAAAGTCTGCATATAGCTAGCTGTTCGCTATAGGAAAGCAAAAACGACATAGCCTACAAGCTACGCCGTTTTTTTATTATTTTTACGATTATCTCCTGCCCTTGCCCTGCAAGTACGCTTTTCCTATCCCAAATCCTCCAGTTTATATTGCAGAAAGGCTTTTTTCACCTGCTCTTTTTTGCGGCGGGACAAGGGCAGCTTAATTTGCTGCTCACCCTGCTCGGTTGATAATAAAAGCTGGTCGGCCTCCAGCAGCCGCAGATATTTCAGATTAATCAAATAGCTTTTATGGGAACGAATAAATCCCCGTTTGATTAATAAATCCTCCATGTCCGATATTTTTCCTGCCACTTCAAAGCTACGG
The DNA here is from genome assembly GCA_902492275.1 of uncultured Peptococcaceae bacterium. GTDB lineage: Bacteria > Bacillota > Peptococcia > Peptococcales > Peptococcaceae > UBA7185. The sequence continues at coordinate 79,236 of CABUKW010000001.1, read as the reverse complement.
CCATAAATGGTATGTATCTGCAGCTTGCGCAAATAGCTTTCTACATACAAAAGTTCCTTGGCCATCAACAATAACAATTCTTCCTGGCCTTTTTCATTGCGAATACGAAAGGGTATGCGGCATTCCTCGTTAAAATATTTTCGGCGGCACAGTTGAAACACCCGCTGAAATTGCTGCACATCAATGGGTTTTACCAAATATTGCAGGGCTTGCACATCAAAGGCATCAAACACAAAATTGACATGGGCTGTAACAAACACCAGCATCACATCTTGATTTTGCCGGCGAATTTGTACCGCTGTTTCCATGCCAGAAAGCCCTTCGCCCATTTCAATATCCATAAAAATTAAATCAAATGGCTGTTTTTCCTGCATTTGCTGCAACAACGCTTCTCCGCTGGAAAATATCTGCACATCAAATTGTCCTGGTTCCTGTTCTTCCTGCGCTACAAGCAACGCCAGCTGCTCACAGCATAAAGAATTGTCATCACAAATTGCAATCCGCACACCTTCACCTGCTCACTTTTTTGTTCTGTAGAATATTATACTACAAAACAACTGCAAGCAGAAACTATTTTTACAGATTATTCTGGTAAATTCCCCAAAAAATTTAGAAATTTTATTCTAGCTTTTGAAACTCCCGTTGCAACCGGCTGATAATCTTTTTTTCTAACCGCGAGATATAAGATTGGGAAATGCCCAGTAAATCGGCAACTTCTTTCTGTGTTCGTTCTTCCCGCCCACGCAGGCCAAAACGCAGTTCCACAATGGTTTGCTCCCGTTTGGACAGTTTGGACATAGCGGTTTGCAGCAGCGAATAATCAATATCTTTTTCAATATGTTGATAAATGGTGTCTTCATCGGTGCCCATCACGTCAGAAAGCAGCAACTCATTACCATCATAATCAATTTTTAAAGGCTCATCCAAACTGACTTCATAGCGCATTTTACTGGTGCGGCGCAGTTGCATCAAGATTTCATTTTCAATGCAGCGGGAGGCGTAGGTGGCCAGCTTGATTTTTTTATGACAATCAAAGGTGTTCACCGCTTTAATCAAACCAATAGTGCCGATGGAAATTAAATCCTCCACGGGAATCCCGGTATTTTCAAATTTACGGGCAATATAAACCCCCAGCCGCAAATTGTGCTCAATCAGCTCAGTTCGAGCAGCATCGCCAGCCTGGTCCAGACGGAGCAGCAGCGCTTGCTCTTCTTCCGGCGTCAGCGGCGGCGGTAAGGTTTCACTGCTGCCAATGTAGTACACCTCCTCCTGCAAATGCAACTTTTTCATCATCCAAACCAGCATCAGATTTACTTTTTCTGATAGTCCCATCTTTATGCGCTCCTCTCTTACAGTAACTCTGGCGGAACCAGACCCTGATAGGTTTCATAAGCAGAAAATTTTTGCTCCGATAACGCTACAATCACATTCGAATAACGCCTGTATTCTTTTCCATGCTGCAAAATTACCCAGTCAGGACGAAAACCAAGCAGCATCCCCTGCTGCCCCACAGCCCGATAGGGAATTAACCGCCAACGGCCTGGTATCTCACTTTGCTGCGCCGCCAGCAAAAGCTGTGCAGAACCGGAGGCCGTCTGCACCAAATGCTGCGCGAAGAACGGAGAAAACAACGGCAATAGATGCTCCTGCTCCGCAACAATTACCGGCTGAGCAGTCAACGGATCGACCAAACTATTGCCCGTATCCACCAACAGCCGCAACGATACCTGTTTCTCCGCCATCAAAATTTGTGCTGTCACAATACAAGGCGCTGCTGATAAATCCCGCCGCAAATGCTGCCGTAGAAAAAATGTTGCCGCCAGCACTAGGCTCACAGCCACCGCCAGCCAAAAGAACTGAAAATCAATCTGCACCAGAGCAATGCCATTCCAGGTTTCTACAAACTGCTGACCGAAAAGATACATCACACCGAGAGAAGCGCCGCCTAAAACAAAAGAGATTAGATATAAATAAATTACATTTTTCAGATAATTTCGCCAGCTTACAAACGGAAACGCCGCTACAATCATCAGCAAAGAGCAAAGTATCTTCGCAGGCAAAATAGCCAAGTAAACTCCCCAAGGCAAAAAAATAACAATCGAATAAAGCGCGCCCAAAAATGCAGCCATCCCCAACCGCCACCGTTTCGTACCGCTCTGCGCCAAAGTGCCTGTGGCCCACAAAATCAACCAGTCCATGCACAAATTCACTGCAAATACCTCATCCAGATAAACAGTCATGCATCTGCGCTCCCATCGAAACAAACTGTTTTCTCTATTATAAGCCCTTCCGATAAAGAAATCTGTCGATTTACGAGCGTATATTTACAGTTTCTTTGAGAAAAAAACAAGAAAAAAGGATATTCCCTGTTGACAGGAAATATCCTTGACAAACATATTAAATTTAATTTTTCTTTCTCAATAAAAATTCTGGAATCACTACGCTATCCAACGGCGATTTGATTTCTGGAATTTCACCGCGCACCGGCGTTTGCTGATGGGCCGGACGCACATTATCCTTTGCAGTAACTGTCGGTTTCTTTTCCGGTGCGGCAACGGGCTGTTCCGCAGGCTGCTGCCGGTTAAAGCCGGTGGCAATGATAGTAATCTTGATTTCATCGGAGCCATTGTCATCATCAAAAGCACCAAACATAATATCGGCATCGGTGCCAGCCGATTCGTAGATAAAGTCGGCCGCTTCCTGTGCTTCCAGTAAGGTTAGATTGCTGCCGGAAATATTGAGCAAAATCCCACTAGCGCCTTCAATAGACAATTCTAACAATGGGGAAGAAATCGCCGCTTTGGCTGCTGTAACAGCACGATTTTCGCCTTTTGCAATCCCAACGCCCATCAGAGCTACGCCGGTGTTTTCCATAATGGTGCGCACATCGGCAAAGTCCAAATTGATAATCCCCGCTTTGGCAATGGTATCGGAAATACCCTGCACACCTTGACGCAAAATATCATCGGCAAAAGAGAACGCAGATTCTAAGGTTGTATTTTTATCGGCAATTTGCAGCAAACGGTCATTGGGAATGGTCACAATGGAATCTACCTGACCAGATAGCCGTTCAATGCCGGCCAAAGCCTGCTTTAAGCGACGTTTTCCTTCAAAGGTAAAAGGCTTGGTTACAATTGCAATCGTCAATGCACCAATACTTTTGGCCACTTCAGCGACAATTGGAGCCGCGCCGGTACCAGTACCGCCGCCCATCCCAGCCGTTACGAAAACCAAATCGGCGCCTTTTAAGGCCTGTGTCAGTTCTTCTCTGCTTTCTTCCGCCGATTTACAGCCAACTTCAGGATTTCCGCCGGCACCTAAACCGCGGGTCAGTTTGCCGCCTAACTGAATTTTTGTCGGCGCTTTGGATAATTCCAGCGCCTGCGCGTCGGTATTGGCTACAATAAATTCTACGCCTTCTACGTTAGCCGCAATCATTCTATTTACAGCGTTACCGCCGCCGCCGCCAACACCAATTACTTTTATGCAAGCTAAATTGCCAGTCTCATTTTTCTCCAGTTCAAACATCTTTACACTCTCCCCCAATGCAAATCATAAACTTATGATCTCAATTTAATCACCGGCGAACCCTCATACCGCATATCTATGTACAAAATCTGGTCCGACGCAATTTTTGTTCCTACCACATTCGTCAGGATTCCGTTCAAATCCTGCAGGCGCTGCTCAATATTATCCAGACCGCCCAGACGAACCTCCAATTTCTGATTGGTGTAAGCCAAGATGTAATACTCTTGTCCCACATTCAGCTCTGCAATATTGTCCAACAGCGACTGGTCGCAATTCTGTAAAATTTCCAGAGCCTGTTTTAATTTTTCATTTTCAATAAACCCGCCAATAGCAGGCAACTCACTGAGATCAATACCGCTGATGACTGGAAGATTATAATTGCTCAGCGTTTGCTGAATTGCCAGCAAACGGCCATCTTCTCCAACCTGAACATATCCGTCGGTGGTGACAATATAACCGATTGACTTCCGCTCTGTGACGACAATGGTAACTTTATTGGGCAACATGCGCCGGATTTTGACATCTTCCACAAAAGGATTTTGTTTTAAATCCTTCTTGGCGTTCCAAGTATCCAAATAGAAGAAGTTATCTCCTGTTTGAATACCAGACAGAGAAATCACTTTATCAACAGTTAAAGCCGTCGTGCCTTCCACTGCGATTTCTGAAACCTGAAAAAACGGCAAACAGCCCAATAAGTACAGCAAGGCGAAAAAAGCCACTGCCAAGCCTAAAATTTTTATCAATTTTGGCCTTCTGAAACGGAGCCGTTTTTTTGATACCATCTTTGTATTTTCCATAGACATGTTTCTCTCTGCATTGGACTTATAGTCATCCAGAACAACGATCTTGTCTGTTTTTTTCATAATATCACGACTTTACACTCTTATCTAGTTTATTATAACAAAGGATTTGAAACCTGTCTACTCCACTTTAAAGATTTTCTCGCCCTAATAGTAAAATCTCTTCTTCCAATAGCACGCCTGTCTTGTCCAAAACTGCCTGTTTTACTTTTTTTACTAGCTGCAATACATCTTCGCAGGTAGCTGTGCCGGTATTGATGATAAAATTGCTGTGTTTTTCAGAAACCATAGCGTCGCCCTGCCGCCAGCCTTTCGCACCGACCAGTTCCACCAACCGCCCCGCTGCATCCTGCGGCGGATTTTTAAAAATGCTGCCGGCGCTGGGATATTCCACAGGCTGTTTGGCATTGCGTGCTGTTGTATTTTTCTGCATCTGCGCCAGAATTTCCTCTTTTTTTCCCACCTTTAATTCTAATTGCACAGAAACAACTACCAAATCCTTCTGTTGTTTAAACCGGCTGTTGCGGTAGGAAAAGCCGCATTGTTCGGCGCTTAGCGTCAGCAGCTTGCCCTCCGCGTCGCAGCAGGTCACCTCTATTACAATATCGGACATCTGACTCCGATAGGCGCCGGCATTCATCACCACAGCGCCGCCGATGGTGCCGGGAATGCCTGCTGCAAATTCCAAGCCGGACAAATTATGCTCCGCCGCTTGTCTGGCCAAAAACGGCAGCGGCACACCGGCCTCGGCAATGATAGTTTGATTTGTAATCCGTAACCCGCGCAGACTGCCGCCCAGCTTAATCACCGTTCCAGCTAAACCGTTATCGGCAACCAGCAAATTGGACCCGCTGCCGATGACATAAAAAGGCTTTCGACTTGCTTTGGCTTCCTGCAATGCCTGCCGCAGTTCTTCTGTCGATTCGGGCTGCACCAGTAATTCGACTGGACCGCCAATTCTCCACGTTGTATGATTGCGCATAGGTTCATTTTCTTTTATTTTCATCAAAATCACCTGTGAGTTTTCTGATTTAGCATTGCTTATGTTTTAAATCTTCTACCAACTGCATAGAATTTTGCCAGATGTTACCTGCGCCCATCATAAGTACCAAATCGCCGGGCTTTACAAACTCCAGCAAAAAGGCATTGAGTTTTTCCCGATGAACCATCTGAGCCGACTGCTGCATACAATCAAGAATAACCTGACTCTCGGCCCCTTCCGACAAATCCTCGCCGGCAGCATAAACGTCAGTTAAAATCACTTCATCAGCCAAATGAAAGCTTTCGGCAAATTTATCGGCCAAAAATTTGGTACGGCTGTAACGGTGGGGTTGAAAAACTGCTACCAAACGGCCTTGATGTACCCCTCTAGCCGCCTGAATGGTAGCGGCAATCTCCGTTGGATGATGGGCATAATCGTCGATAACCTGAATATCCTGTACTCTGCCCAGCAGTTGAAATCTGCGCCGCGCACCGCCAAACTGCGCCAAACCGGCAACAATGTCTGTAAAAGACATGCCCAATTCCAAACCGGCTGCAATAGCGGCCAAACCATTGCTGATGTTATGTTTTCCCGGTACCTGTAACTGCAGCATACCCAATAGTTGGCCTTGCCGATAAACATCCACCGTGTTTTTACCCTGCTCATAACGCCAGTTGCGGCCCTGTATCTGCGCATCGTCTGCAAACCCATAGCTGATAACTTTTCCCGGCGCCAACGCTGCCATATTGCGGGTTTCAGCACAGTCAAAATTCAAAACAGCCACACCGGCTTCGCCTGTTTTCTGGACAAAAGCAATGAAGGCATTGCGAATTTCTTCTAAATTTTTATAATGGTCCAGATGGTCTTCCTCCACATTGGTAATCACCGCCATCCAGGGCAGCAAATTGAGAAAGGAGCCGTCGCTTTCGTCGGCTTCTGCCACTAAAATATCGCTCTTGCCGCTTTTGGCATTGCTGCCAATCTGACTGATTTCACCGCCCACCACAATGGTAGGGTCCTGACCAGCCAGCTCCAGCATCAGCGCAATCATGGAAGATGTCGTTGTTTTCCCATGGGCGCCGGCCACACAAATGGCCCGTTTATCTTCCATCAATATGGCCAGCATCTGGGAACGATGCAAAATTTCAATACCCAGTTCTTTGGCCCGCACCAACTCTGGATTGTTGTCGCGAATGGCACTGGAGCGCACCACAGCATCAATATCAGCGGTGATGTTTTCCGCTTTTTGTCCTATATAAATCACGGCGCCTTTCTTCTGCAGCCGTTCGGTTACGTTTGATACTTTAATATCAGAACCGGAAATCTGATACCCAAAATCCAACAGGATTTCCGCAATTCCGCTCATCCCGATTCCGCCAATTCCCATAAAATAAATATGCTTCTGCTCTAGATTCCGCAAGGCAAATCCCCCCTAAGTTCCTAACAATATTGTTCCACCAGCCGAATAATTTGCGCCAAAGCGTCCCGCTTTCCGGCCTTTTGGGCACATTCTGCCATTTGCGCCCTTTTTTCCCGATTTTGGTACAAATCCAAAATATTCTGACTGAGTAATTTCCCCGTCAAATCCTTATCTAAAATCATCACAGCAGCCTGTTGATCTACCAGTGCTTTTGCATTGTATTCCTGATGATTTTCTGCCGCATAGGGATAGGGGATTAAAATCCCCGGCAAACCGCAAGCTGTAATTTCCGCCAAAAAAGTAGCGCCAGCGCGTCCTACGCAAAAATCAGCGGCCGCCAAGCCATACTGCATTTCATCCAAATAGGGCTTAATTTGAAGCTGCGGATAGTTCGCCAGCACAATCTTTTTTTCGCTGATGGCTTTCAAAGTATCTTCATAATCTGCAGCGCCGGTCAAATGCAAAATCTGTAAATCTTCATGCTGCAACAAATCCGGATAGGCTGCCGCCATAGCGCGGTTCAGACTTCTTGCACCGCGGCTTCCGCCGCTGACCAGCAGCGTTGTTTTATCTACCGAAAAGCCAAAATAAGCAAGACCATCCTGCTTTTTGGTATTCAAAACCTCTTGTCGCACCGGCAAGCCTATCACACGAATTCGCTCTTTATGTACAAAATATTTTTCGGAAGCCTGAAAATTCACCATAATTTGGTTGGCAAAACGAGCCAAAATTTTATTGGTCACGCCGGGAAAAGCATTCTGCTCATGAATCATAACTGGAATGCCGGCCATGTGGGCCGCCAGCACTACCGGACCACACACATAGCCGCCCGTACCGATTACCAAATCGGGCCTAAACTGCTTCACAATTTTTCGAGCTTCCCAACAGCCCCCGGCAGCTCTGCCCATGGCTTTTACCAACGCCGGACTCAGCTTGCGCGGCAATCCCTCCACTGCAATGGTCTGAAAGGGAATTCCCCGTTGCGGAACAATCCTGTTTTCCAGTCCCTTTTCTGTACCCACATATAAAATTTCACACTCTGGATGCAGCTTTTTTAACCGTTCTGCAATGGCTAGGGCCGGATAAATATGTCCGCCTGTACCGCCACCCGCTAAAAGAATGCGCATACCGCCACCACCTTTTTCCGTTTTTCACAGGCTTTCGCGCCTGTTTTTCCCAAAGTTTTACGTTCACCGCTTCATATAGCGGGACATATTGAGCAAAAAACCTACTGTTGCCAACATAAACGACAACGATGTGCCGCCATAGCTGATAAAGGGCAAGGTAATCCCCGTAACAGGAAGAGCGCCCACTGCAACGCCGATATTAATCATAGCCTGAATGCCGATAACTGCCGTCAGACCAAAGGCTGTCAGCGATTTGAATTTATCCTCCAAATGCACCGCAATATAAAAGCCGCGCCAGATAAACATGGCAAAGAGCAAAATGACGAACGCCGCGCCTACAAAGCCTAATTCCTCAGCTATAATGGAAAAAATAAAGTCGGTATGCCGTTCCGGCAAGTATAACAGTTTTTGCCGGCTGGCGCCTAACCCTACGCCAAACAGCCAGCCCGAACCGATGGCATACAACGATTGCACTGCCTGAAAGCCATTCCCCAAAGGGTCGGAAAAGGGATCCAGCCAAATCGTAATACGCCTCAGCCGGTACGGCTTCACCGCAATCATCGCCACCACGCCAGCTAAGCCTAACCCTACAGTACAGCCCAAATAACGCCAAGGAACCTCTGCGGCAATCATCATACAAACCAAAGCGCCGGCAATGGCAATGGCCGTTCCTAAATCCTCAATCACAACCAAACCCGGGATAATAGCCAGAACAACTAAGGTATAAACAAAACCTTTAACTGTCTGTAAATGCTGTTTTTTTAACGAACTGAGCCACATAGCAAAAAATACGATGACCACCGGCTTGGCAATCTCCGCCGGCGCAAACCGTATGCTTTGCGTGCCCAGCCACCGCTTAGAGCCATTGACTTCCACCCCGATAAAGGGTACCAAAATCAGCATGACAACGCAAGCAATCATGGCCGGCACAGCAAGCTTTTTGACAAACTCTGGACTGATATTCATCATGATGAACATAAAAACAAAACCCAGCGCCATAAACCCACACTGCCGCTTGAAAAAAAACAGCGCATCATCATAGGTGAGCAGTGCAGCATAGGAACTGGCGCTGAGCACCATAATCAAACCAATGGCCAGCAAAATTAACGTAATAAAAAACAACAACAAATCAGCCGGACCTTTCCGTTCCATCGCATGCACCCTCTTTCATAGTTTTCATGTTACAATTTGAATTGCATCATTCCATTGCCAGAACCAGCTGTTTAAACAACCGTCCCCGTTCTTCATAGCTATTGAACATATCCCAGCTTGCACAGGCTGGCGACAGCAGCACCAAATCTCCGGCTTCTGCCAGGCTTGCTGCAGCAGACACGGCTTCTTCAAAAGTATCTTTCTCGATATAATCGTCAAATCCTGCTTTTTTTAAGGCTTCCACAATCACTGGTTTGGCTTGCCCCAACACCACAGCCTTTTTGACCCGTTGCTTTACAAGCTGAGCCAGTTGGGTAAAATCGCTGCCTTTGTTTTTGCCGCCTAAAATAATCACCACAGGGCGGTCATAGGCTTCCAGCGCTTTGATGGTGGAATCGGGATTGGTTCCTTTCGAGTCGTTAATATACAGCACATCACGCAACGTTCGCACTGGCTCTAAGCGATGCTCCACACCAGGAAATGTCATCAAAACTTCCCGAATGTCTGCCAGCGCTACACCGCTTAAATAAGCCAGCAAAATAGCGCCCATAGCATTTTCCAGATTGTGCTTCCCTTTAATGGCAATCTCAGAAGCATCGCAAATCACCAGTTCCTGACCATTTAGCCGCAGCATAACCTGTGTGCCGTCCAGATAAACACCTTCCTCTAGTTTATGCTGTTGGCTGAAAAATATAACTTTCCCTTTGCTCTGATTTTCCAAGCCCCGCAGCGCTTCATCATCATAATTTAACACCAGATAATCCGATTCCTTCTGGTTGGCAAATATTTTTGCTTTTGCCGCCAAATATCCGGCCATATCGCCGTGGCGATCCAGATGATCCGGCGTCAGATTGAGCATCAACGCCAGATGGGGGCAAAAAGTTTCTGTGGTTTCCAGTTGAAAGCTGCTAACCTCTGCCACAACCACATCCTGCTGCTGCAAATTTTCCACATAGCTGATAAGCGGAACGCCAATATTGCCGCCCACAAACACCTGTCTGCCCGTTTTTTTCAGCAACTCGCCGGTCAATGTGGTGGTGGTGGTCTTACCGTTAGTACCGGTAATGGCTACAAAAGGCGCTTTACAATTCCGATAGGCCAATTCCAACTCGCCAATAACGGGAATTTGATGTTCCTTGGCATAAACAGCAGGCGGAATGGTCAGCGGCACACCCGGACTGATGACAATATAGTCGGGCTGAATAGCGGCCACATCTGGCTGTTCGCCCCAAATAAAAGAAACTCCTAATGCTTGCAGATTGTCCACAGACTCCACTTTCTTCATATCACTCAGCACTACCTGCCGCCCATGCTTGGCCAGAAATTCGGCCCCAGCCAGACCGCTGCGGGCAGCGCCAATTACCAATACCCGATTTCCCATTGTTCGCACCTCTTAATTTTATCTCAATTTTTCAAATTTCAGCGTTTATGATAAATTGGTCAGCGTTATACTGTAACACAATAGCGTCAATAAAACAGCAACAGCAGTCACTGCCCAGAACATACGAACAACTTTCCACTCGCTCCAGCCGCACAGCTCAAAATGATGGTGCAGCGGCGCCATTTTAAAGACACGCACTTTTTTGCGTTTATACACACTGACTTGAATAATATCGGAAACAGCCTCTGCCACATAAATAATGCCAATCAAGGGCAGCAGCAATTCGGTTTTTGTTACAATGGCCAGCGCAGCCACCGCGCCGCCCAGAGCCAATGACCCCGTATCGCCCATGAACACCTTAGCCGGATAATGGTTAAACACCAGAAAGCCCAAGCAACTGCCCACCAGCGCAGCACCGAAAATCACCACCGCATACTGCTGGCACAGAATGCCAATGAGCGTATACCCCAACGCTACAATCATGGTCACACCGGAAGCTAAGCCGTCCAACCCATCGGTTAAATTGACCGCATTGGTGGTGCCTACAATCAGAAAAATTAAAAACGGAATGTAGAACCAGCCCAAATCAACGGTCCAGCCAAACAGCGGAATCATCACCGCCGTACTAATTTTTAGAAAATGCACAGCCAAAAACACCAGTAAACAGGACAACCCCAACTGTCCAATAATTTTCTGTTTTGCAGTCAATCCCAGTGAACGCTTTTTGACAATTTTAATATAATCGTCCAAAAATCCAATTAAGCCAAAGCCCAACGCGAATAATAGCAGATAATACCCAATATAATTATCTCTGGCCAGAAAAATGGTCCCTAAGGTTAAGCTGAAAAAAAACATCACGCCGCCCATGGTAGGCGTTCCCTGCTTCTGCAAATGGCGCTGCGGACCGTCGCTGCGAACGCTCTGCCCAAACTTTAAGCGGCGCAGCGCCGGAATCATGACCGGCCCTATAATGATACAAGTTCCAAGACTAATCACAAAGGCTAAAACGATTTGCCACATAATTTCACCCCATCAAGTTCTGTACGATTTGTTCCATCTGCATCCCACGGCTGCCTTTTACCAGCACCACATCGCCAGATTGCAGATATTGCTGCAAATAAATCAGAGCCTGTTCGTTTTGTTCTGCCCAATCCACCCGACAGCCAGCCTCTTGGGCAGCCTCGCCAATCAATCGGCCTAAACGGCCCACAGCAATGACATAATCCACCTGCTGCAAAGCGGCGGCCCGCCCCACTTCCCGATGGCTTTCGATTTCGTATTTTCCCAGTTCGTACATATCGCCCAGCACGGCAATTTTCCGGTTGCCTTTTCGCTGCATTAAAACGGCAATGGCACTTTTCATAGAATCGGGATTGGCATTATACGCATCATTGATCACAGTAACGCCGGTGCGTGTTACCTGGATATCCAAACGCATACCGGTCAGCTTCGCCTGCTGCAGCCGCACGCCAATTTCTTCCCATTCCACGCCTAATTGATGGGCAATGGCAATGGCCGCCAAACTGTTGGACACATTGTGCAGGCCCTGCACAGGCAAGGTAATTTGCTGCTGACGCGCCCCACAATGTAATTGATAACTAATACCGTCCTCCTGCTGACAAACATCGCTGGCCCAATAATCGCCCCGGGTATCCTGACTGTCACACCAGCAAATTCTGCCCTTGCAGTCAGACAGCCACGGCTGCAAAAAGCCTTCATCCCGCCGGTTTACGACAACAACGCCGTTTTCTGGGATATAGGACAGCAACTCACATTTGGCCTGCGCAATCTTTTCCTGCGAACCTAAAAGCTCGCAATGGGTCTTGCCGATATTGGTAATAATGCCATAATCGGGCCGGGCAATGCGACACAGAAAATCAATCTGTCCCAGGCCGCGCATGCCCATTTCCACAACGACAGCCTTTGTATCTGCGTTCAACTGACAGAGCGTCAACGGTAACCCCAATTCGTTATTATGGTTTCCCTGCGTGACCGCCACCGGCCCTAAAGCCGACAGCAGCGCAGCCAGAAAATCTTTGGTGGACGTTTTACCGGTGCTGCCGGTTACGGCCACCACCGGAGCCTGCGTTTTCTTCCGCAGCCAATGGGCCAACTGCTGTACAAACAGCAAGCCATCGGACACCAGAATATAATTTTCAAAGACCGCCAAATCAACCTGTTCCGGCCTGGAAATAACCACAGCCGCCGCTCCTTGCTGCAAAGCCTGCTGCAAATAACGGTGCCCGTCGGTTTTCTCTCCGACCAGCGCTACAAATAAATCGCCGGACTGTACCGCTCTGCTGTCAATGGCGATACCGGTCACTGGCTGTGTACTTGTTTGCCGATAGGAATACCCCAAAGCCTCGGCGATGTCCTTTATTGTTTCCCACATGTCTGTCACTCCACCGTTTTCATTTCAGCCTGTTTTTCTGCGATTGCCTCCTGCGCCACTTCGTAATCGTCAAAGTGATGCTTTTGTCCGTTCACATCCTGATAATTTTCATGCCCTTTTCCAGCCAGCAGCACCACATCGCCGGGTTGGGCCATCTGAATGGCATAATGGATAGCCTTACGCCGGTCTACCTCCACATGATAAGTTTCCGGCTGCATATGTTCCGTTACACCGGGCAGAATATCCTGCAAAATCTGTTCCGGTTCTTCCGTCCGCGGATTGTCAGATGTCACTACGCAATAATCGCTCAAACGGGCGGCCATAGCTCCCATCAGCGGCCGTTTGGTGCGATCCCGATCGCCGCCGCAGCCGAACACTGTAATCACCCGGCCTTTGGCAAAAGCCTGCGCCGTAGAAATGACATTTTCCAAGCCGTCAGGCGTATGGGCGTAATCGACAATCACGCTGAAATCCTTAGCGCCCTGCACGGTCTGAAAACGGCCGGCAATGCCGCCTACCTGTTCCAAGGCATGAATGACATCCTCCAGCGGGAAGCCCAGCGCTTCGCCCACCGCCAAAGCTGCCAGCGAATTGTACACATTAAAGTTTCCGGTTAAATGCAGCTGCACCGGATGACCATCCACCGTGTAACGCACCCCTTCCGCGCCTACATGCACATCTTCCGCTTTCCAGCTGGCGTCTTTGTGCATACTGTAAGTCACCACCGGCACATTGGAGGCCACCAAAAACTGGGGAGCCCACGGGTCATCCAGATTGATAACCGCCGCTTTCTGCAAGCCAGCTTTTTCACCTTTTTCGCCTAACATACGGAACAGAATGGTTTTGGCCTTACAATAATTTTCCATAGTAATGTGATAATCCAGATGGTCCTGGGTTAAATTTGTAAAAACTGCCATATCAAAATCGCAGCAGGCAACGCGATGCAGCTCTAAGGCATGGGAGCTGACCTCCATCACTGCATAGTGAATGCCTGCTTCTACCATTTGAGCAAACATCTGCTGCAATTCTAAGGATTCGGGCGTGGTGCGGGAGCCTTCCAAAATGCGATCGCCAATTCTGTTGTGAATGGTACCGATAAGCCCTGTCTGTTCTCCCTGCGCCTCGATAATTTTGCAAATTAAATTGGTGGTGGTGGTTTTGCCGTTGGTGCCCGTCACCCCAATTAAAGTCAGCTTTTCGCTGGGATGTTCATAAAACGCATTGCTGATTTGGGCCAGCGCCAACCGGCCATCTTCTACCAAAACCCACGGATATTCGTTAGAACAATACGCTTCGTCGGAAATCATAATGGCAATAGCGCCGTTTTCTAAGGCTTGCCGGATATATTGATGTCCGTCGCTCTGAAATCCTTTAATTGCTACAAATAAATTTCCCAGGGTTACTTTACGGGAATCATACTGAATGCCTGTAATGGAAAGTCCTTGCAGAATACAATGTTTCTGATACTGCACTTCCTGCAGTAAATCGCACAACACCTTCATCACTCTTAGCCCCTTTCATTTTTGCAACTGCCGTTATGCAATAGCCTAGTATAAAATACCGGCTTCATCAAGCCCGATATCATCATTATTCTGTATACATTTTATTTTTATTCTGATAAAGAACAGACAAAAGGAGCCGTCGCATCGAAAAACCAAACTATAGTCCGCGACAGATCCTTTTTATTCTTTAGTCCCAAATTGGCTCCGGCTCCGCATCGGTGGACGCGGCAGTATCGCCGGTGCCAGCATCTTCTGCAGACGACGTGTCATCATCCGGCTCCGTCTCTGCTCCGCCTTCTTCTGTGTCAATTTCCGGCTCAGACGTATTTTGCAGCGTCGGCTCGCTCTGCGCCGTTGTGCTGAAATCTACAATCAGCGCCGTACCCTTTTCCACCAGCTGACCGGCTTCTATACTCTGCCCGGTACATAGCCCGCTGCCGTTCATGGTAGCAGTAAGACCCATACCGGCCAAAATGCGGTCTACTTCTTTGATGGTGCGGCCGTACAGACTGGGCATCACTACCTGGGTACCCTCTGCCGAACCGCAATACAGATAGACGTTACCACCCTTTTGCACCTTGGTGCCTTCCGCCGGCACAAAAGTATACAGCACTTCACCCTGGGTTTCCACGATAGGCGTCAGTCCAACAGCCTTAATCGCTTCAATGGCATTCATGGGATTATCGTCGGGCATAGCCGGCACTTCCACTTCTTCTACCGGTGTGGTTTCGCTGGGCGTTACTTCTTTCGGAACTTCCAGATAGCGCAGCGTATCCTCCATAATAGCCTTGAACACTGGCCCCGCTGTAGACCCGCCATGGGCTTCGGTCGGTTCATCGACTATGACAATGCAGGCGATTTGCGGATTATCGGCCGGTGCAAACCCGGCAAAGGATACCACGCGGGCCG
The DNA here is from genome assembly GCA_902492275.1 of uncultured Peptococcaceae bacterium. Taxonomy (GTDB): domain Bacteria; phylum Bacillota; class Peptococcia; order Peptococcales; family Peptococcaceae; genus UBA7185. The sequence goes on along the minus strand of CABUKW010000001.1, from coordinate 64,043 downwards.
AAGAGTAACCGCCGCTGCTGGATACTTTTTCGGCTGTCCCCGTTTTTCCGGCAACCTTATAGCCGTCTACCTTCCCCGGTTTCCCGGTACCATTTGACACAACGTTTTCCAAAATGGCCCACACTTCGCGGGCGGTATCCTCCGAAATCACCTGACGCACCACTTCCGGCTCTGCCTGTTTCACCAGATTGCCGTCGGGATCTTCAATTTTTTCTACAATATAAGGCTTCATTAGCTTTCCGCCATTGGCTACGGCAGAAATTGCCGTAATCATCTGAATTGGCGTGAACGCATTGGCCTGCCCAATGGACATGGAAGCCAAGTCGTAAGGCACCGCCGTCTTTTCCGGTACAATCAAGCTGTCCGCTTCACCGGGCAAATCAATGCCAGTGGGCTGAGTCATGCCAAAGCCCTCCAGGTAATCATAAAACTTGCTCATACCCAACCGCCGGCTTACCTCTACAAAAACCGGATTGCAGGAATTGGCAACGCCTTGGGTAAAGGTTTCCGCACCGTGGCCAATTTTTTTGTGACAGTTCATCTTCAATTTGCCGATGTACTGATACCCGGCGCAATAAAAATTTTCATCGGCGGTAGTTACCCGTTCTTCCAAAGCCATCGCAGTCGTTAAAATTTTAAAGGTGGAACCGGGCTCATACAAGCCGTTTACCGCAAAATTGCTCCACAAACTGCTGTCCACGCTGCCATAATCATTGGGGTCATAGTCGGGATAATTGGCCATACCCAAAACCGCGCCGGTTTTCACATCCATCAACAAAGCGGTGGCGCTGTCAGCGTTCTGCTCCTGCACCACTTTTTTCAGTTCCCGCTCTATAATATATTGAATGGTCTCATCTATGGTTAAATAAATATCACAGCCTGGTTCTGACGGAACATAACTCTCTGTAGCCTGGGGAATTTCATTGCCGGCCGCGTCATACTCCATCAGGAATTTACCGGGGTCGCCCAAAAGCGTGTTGTCATATTGCAGTTCAATCCCATTGAGTCCCTGATTGTCAATACCGGCAAAGCCGATAATCTGGCTGGCCAGAGTGCCTTTGGGATAAGAACGGCGGGACTCTTCCAAAAAATAAACGCCTGTATAATTTAATTCCCGCAGAGCTTGCGCCTGTTCATCGCTGATACGCCGCTTAATATATGCAAAACTGGCCTCTTTATCAATTTTTTCGTTGATTTCATCCACATCTAATTCTAAAATCGTGGCCAAGCTTTGGGCAACCTCGTTGCGATCCTGGGGTTTTTCCTCTTTAGCGGCCTGCTCGCGAATTATTTTCGGATTGATATACACCGATTCGGTCGCAATACTGATAGCCAGTTCGCTGCCGTTACGATCATAAATAGTGCCGCGATTGGCTTTGATATCAATTTCCCGCAAGCGGGCATTTAAAGCGCCGCTTTCCAGCTTGGCTGCATGGAACAACTGCTCATAGCCTAATTTGGCAGTGATAGCCAGCACAACTACACAAAAAATAAGCAGCACGATTTTCATCCGATTTTTCATACCTTCATCATCCCAACTCTATAGATTGTCAGTGTATGATTGTTCCAAGAATCTCCTGCACCGTATCTGCCGCTTCCGCTGTGTCGGCTTCTTCTGCATTGGCTGTCGGCGCTGTTTGCTGCGGCAGATAAATAATCTCCCACTCGTTAGGCTTATGCATACCCATGTTATTGATGGCAACGGCTTCCACGTTTTGCAGCTCGCCCATGGCAGCAATCTGTTTCTTGATTTTTTCATTCTGATCCTGCACCGTTTTCAGCTCTGTCTTAGACTGACTGACCTGATAGCCCAAGCTCTGCACAATGGTGTATTGCCCTACCAGCGCCAAACCCAGCAAAAACACGATAAATACCGTAGAAATATACTGCGTCAGCGCAGGACGGCTTTTTACCTTTGTCTTTTTCACCTTTTGCACCGGCCGCTGCTCTTCCTCATATTGATAATCTCTGGCCACAGCGTTGGCCGTATACATATAATACCCGGAAGAAAGCTCCCGATACTGTTGACTTTTCTGACGGCTATAGGCTTCTTTATGATGGTTCCCCTGCATATAATTCCGCTGCGTATAATTTATCTGGGCGCCCGAACGTCTCATTTCCTTCTTCATATCTATTCATCCTTTCTCCCCAATAGACCCTTTCCATTCCGCACGGACTCAGATAATTTTCTCCACAGCCCGAAATTTAGCGCTTTTTGCCCTGGAATTGCGCTCCAACTCTTCCGGCGATGCCGTCACCGGTTTTCTGGTCAAAATTTTCACTTCTGAAACCTTATCACACTGGCAAATTGGCAGCTCCGGCGGGCAAATGCAGTCGCTGGCCAAATACCGAAATTGTTCTTTTACGATGCGGTCCTCCAACGAATGGAAGGAAATAATACCTAGCCGTCCGCCTTTTTTTAAATGATTGGCGGCCACTTGAATGGTGCGGTTCAACACACCCAATTCATCATTCACCTCAATGCGAATGGCCTGAAAGGTTCGCTTGGCAGGGTGAGAACCTTCCTCTCTGGCGCCTTTGGGAATGGCCCGCTTGATAATATCCACCAGTTCTCCAGTGGTGTCGATGGGCTTTTTGCTGCGAAACTCTACCAGAAATTGGGCAATTCGTTTGGCCCACCGTTCTTCCCCATAGTCCTTGAGAATGCGCTGCAGTTCTTCTTCCTTGTAGGTATTTACCACCTGCCAGGCGTCCAGACTCTGGGTTTGGTCCATTCGCATATCCAGCGGCGCATCCTGCATATAACTGAAACCGCGGTCTGCCTCGTCCAGTTGGTGAGAAGAAACGCCAATATCGAACAAAATACCGTCTACGCCCTCCGGCGCATAGTCGTTCAAAATCTTATCCAAATTGCTGTAATTGCTGTGTACCAGCATGATGCGCCCGTCATAGGCGCGCAAATTTTGCCGCGCCGCCACCAGCGCGTCGCTGTCTTGGTCAATGCCAATCAGCAAGCCATTGGGACTGGTGCGCTCCAAAAAGCCTTTACTGTGACCGCCGCCGCCTAAGGTGCAATCTACAAAAAACGCTCCCGGCTTTGGAGCCATAATCTCCATAATTTCACGAAACAAGACAGGAATATGCTGAAATTCCATCCTTCACCCTCCATTGTTAAATGAGAAAGCCCATATCGCTCATAGCCGCCGCCATTTCCTCCGGCGTCTGACTGTCGGCTACATACGCGTCTCTCACATCTTTGCTCCAGATTTCCAGCCGGTTCCCCGCACCGGTAATCAGGATGTCTTTTGTCAGCTTAGCATGCTCCCGCAAGTTGGGAGGCAGCATCACGCGGCCCTGCTTGTCCAGCTCTCCTTCAACAGCGCCGGAGAAGAAAAACCGGGCAAAGGCGCGGGCATTGGACTGACTGAGCGGCAATGCTTGCAGTTTGGCTTCAAAAGCAGCCCATTGCTCCATCGGATAGACAAAAAGGCAGCCGTCCAGACCTTTGGTAATCATAAACGTATCCCCTAAAGACTCTCTCAATTTGGCCGGTATAATCACTCTGCCCTTTGCATCAATGGTATGTTCATATTCACCAAAAAACATCTGGAACCACCCCCTGTCCGCTGTATCGTTCTATGAAAAAGCTACGTTCAAACATCACATATTTTAACCACATTACTCCACTTTCAGCTACTTTATACCACTATACACCACTTTTACGATAAAATCCAATGTAAAAAGCACCATGCAAAGTATTGTAACCAAATTGTTACTTTTGCGATAAAACGTATGTTTTCAGCAACCTCCTGTCGTTCTCAAAAGCACAAAAATCCTTGTATATGTTCTATTCTGAAACGATATTTGCAAAATTCAGCACAGCAAAAAACGGTACAGACTTAAAAAAGTCCATACCGTTTTTTTGCTCGAAACCGAATTTTTCAACTTCTATTTTTCAACTTCTTTTTCCACTTCTTAAAATTGATTGAAGTATTCTACCACGCCCTGATAAATCCCCTTGGCCAGTTTCTGTTGATATGCCTCTGTTGCCAACAGCTTGAGATCGTTAGGATTATCCAGATAAGCGCATTCTACCAATACAGCAGGATGGTTATTCATACGCAGCACATAGAAATTCTCTTTTTTTGTCACTGATTTCTGACTGGTACTCACTTTTAAACCATTACAAATTTTTTCAGCCAAATCTACAGCTAAATACTGCTGACTATAGATTTTCCCATTATAGGTATAAGTCTCTGCACCAGTTGCTTTTGTCACTCCAGTTCCAGCTTTATTGCCATGGATACTGATAAAGATATCTGGCTCCAGCTGATTATTCATCTCAATGCGCTCTGCCATAAACACCTTTTGATTACTGGGCAACGCTTCTCTAGTCATCACTACAGTGGCGCCAGCCTGCTCCAACAATGTCCGCAACCGAACTGCCACTGCATACCCTACTTCTGCATCGTTAATTGGCGCGCCATCTACATGTCCGCCTGGGTCGGAACCGCCATGTCCCGGGTCCAGCACAATGGTGCGCCCCGCTAAACCGGAACTGGTATGATAGCAATTCAGCGTCAGCCAATCGCCCTCCTGCTCCAGGCTGGCATAGCTGCCCAAACTGTAGTCCACAGTCACCCGTACCTGATTGCTGCCAGCCTCTGCCAGAGTCACCGTAAAACCGTTGCCCTGTGCGCTGGTCTGATTGCCCAACGTCACATGATCCAACAAAATTTGCAGTTGGGTGCCGCTGACCTTTTCCAGCGAATAGACATTGCCTTCCCCATGCTTAATCGAGATAACCGTCTTTTTGCCGTCCTGCAAAACAGGCTGCACTTCCACCATAGTCTGCACCCCAGTCGAAACGGTGCTGGCGGCGCTGCTGGGCTTGGTGGCAGATGTCAGCCAAGAGGCAATCCACACTCTGGCGCCATCCTCCAGTTCCACCTGATGCCAGGCCTTGCCGTCGGCGTCATTGCTGCTGGACAGCACAACAACGCTGTCCCCTTTGCCAGCCTGCCCAATCTTTCCATAGCCGGTACCAGCTCCGCTGCGCAGATTGACCGCATCACCGGTGACATACACCGTTTTACCCACATTGCTGCCAGTCTGACGATCGGCTGCACGATTGGAGCCACTGTCGGTTGCCGGACTGACTGTGCCTGCCGTAACCAGCCAGGAGGCTATCCAGGCTTTGCCGCTTTTTGTCTGTACCTGATACCACACCTTGCCATCAGCGTCATTGCCGCTGCCTAACACCGTCAGCCTTTCGCCTTTCCCAACCTGTCCCACTATAGCATAGCCTGTCCCAGCGCCGCTGCGCAGATTGACCGTGCTGCCGCTGACTGTTACAGCGCTGCCGTTGGCAACCGCACCGGCCGTCTGGTTGGGGCTGATAGAAGAATCGGGCACGATTGCAATCGGCACCGGCGTAATATTTAATCCCGTTTTTCCGTCAAAGGTATAATTCCAGCCAAACTCGTCTACAGCAAACCGCCAAGTCAGCGGAAAATAGGTCACATCCCGAAATACCAGCAACGGATATTCCTCCTTGCTGTTATCAATGGACTTTTCGTTTACTGTAACGGCAAAGCTGGGCCGCAAGGCCGTATAGCTGCCGGCATTGGCCGTTTCACTTTTATAAGGCACATAACGCTGCTGCGCTGTAATCTGATCTGCCACAAAAGCCGTCTTTTGGATAGCTAAGCCGCTCTGCGCTTCCCACTGGCTGTCCAGCCCTAATAGCTGGGCGTCATAATAGGTCATCGGCACATAGGTGATGTCTTTATAAACCAACGATGGATATTGATTATGGGTCTGCTCTATGGTCAAACCGTTCAGCGTAACCGGAAAGGCGGGCACTGTCACCGTTACCTGTTCATCGGCCAAGGCAACGCCTGTAGAGGCCGCCAACAAACCGGCTGCTAAACAAACTGTCAAAAATTTCTTTTTCACTGCTTTCATTCCTTTGCCAAAGTTTTCTGCTTCTAGTATTCTACATAAAAGAAATAATTGCAAGCATTTTTTCAAAAATTTTATTTGATTTGACAAAAATAATCTTGGCTTTTCTTCTTTTACCGCATGATTATACAACTTATATGAAATTTTATTCATTTTTCTTTTTCACAGCCGAACCAGAATACCGCCAGATTCTATCCCGCTCTACAAGCAGCTTTTCGCCTATTTTTTGTCTTAAAATCACAAAAATTCAGCCAGATGGCAGCCAAGTCCCATCCAGATGAGATCCAGATGCCAACCACAAACAAGAATGTTAAGAATATAAAGCATGAAAAAATGCATAAAAACAAGAATGAAAAAAACATTTGCCCTTTAACCAAAAAATCTGCGCGTAATTAACAAAATCAGGAAAAAATAACAGCGTTTTTTGAAATTTTCCATGCAGCTTTCCTCTTCGCATAGGGCTCAGCCTTTCTAAATTTATTTTTAAGCCGCAAAAATAGCTCTGCCCATCACTTATCTATCCAAGAAAAATAAACCTCTTAAATCGAAAAATATAAAATCTTCCTTTGCAGTGAAAAAATGATCCGGCCAACAAAAAATCACTGCCCAAACAGACCGCCCGCACCGCCTATCCGTTAGCAAGTCCGACTGTATAAAAAATCATTGCATAACATGCAGTCATTTTATATTTTTCATTTTATATTTTTTGATATGTTCCATTACGCCGGCACAAAAAAAGAGCAGGACCATCGCCTGCTCTCTCCAATGCCTCTCTAAAGGCTTCTTATTTCCCAAAATATCTGTTCAGCAAACCTTCAAATGCTTTGCCGTGACGAGCTTCGTCTTTTGCCATTTCATGAACGGTGTCATGGATAGCGTCCAAGCCCTGCTGTTTTGCTAAAGATGCCAGATCTTTTTTGCCCTGGGTAGCGCCGTGTTCTGCAGCTACACGCAGTTTCAGGTTTTCTTCGGTGGATGGGGTTACGACTTCGCCCAGCAGTTCAGCAAATTTTGCAGCATGTTCTGCTTCTTCATAAGCAGCTTTTTCCCAGTACAGACCGATTTCGGGATAGCCTTCTCTGTGTGCTACACGGGCCATAGCTAAATACATCCCAACTTCGGTGCATTCGCCGTTGAAGTTTTCCCGCAGACCTTTTACGATTTCTGGGTCAATGCCTTCGCAGATACCTACTTTATGTTCATCAGCAAAAACTAATTTTTCGCCGGCTTCCTGTTCGATGAATTTTTTAGCTTTGCAAATTGGACATTCTGCTGGAGCTACTTCTGCTTCGGTGGTCCAGCCGCATACAGCGCAAACGAATTTTTTCATGATAAAAACCTCCATCAAATTACATTCTAATTTTTATTTTTTAGAGAAACAAACCGTCATTTTTTTAAGAACAGTTTGTCTTTTATACTTTTATTCCATCTTGCCGGCGGTTTTCCTGCCGGAATGATTGAAATTTTTACATTTTTCCTGCTTTTTTCATTTCTTCTACATATTTTTGCGGCGCTACTTCGTCAAAAGGCCAGGAAATATTCATCATTTCACGGCACTGTGGACATTCTTTCGGCGCTTCTTCTGCTACGATGGTGTAGCCGCATACAGAGCATACAAAGGTTTTCAGTTTTGCCACTTTTGCTTTGTTGGCCAGCAGTTCATCCACATATTTCTGCGGCGCTACTTCATCGAAAGGCCAGGAAATGTTCATCATTTCACGGCACTGCGGACATTCTTTCGGCGCTTCTTCCGCCACCAAAGTGTAGCCGCACACGGAACAAACAAACCGTTTTACTTTGTGATCAACCAATTTTTCTGCTAAATCTTCCGCCTGTTTTTTAGAAGCCACTTCATCAAAAGGCCAGGAAATATTCATCATTTCACGGCATTTTGGACATTCTTTCGGCGCTTCTTCTGCTTCCACGGTGTACCCGCACACAGAACAGACAAACTTTTTCATCGTCATAACCCTCATCCTCCAAATGATTGCACGAAATTCAAAAAGACATTTCCGTCTTGTCCTTTATTTTATACCCGCTGCTTTTCCAGTGTAAACAGAAATTTCAAAAAACCTGCGAAATTTTTTGTAAAATAAAATCTTCCCGGCCGCCTCTGTATTTTCCAGCGGCTTCATGCTATAATTCTGCAAGAAGGTATATACTAATACTGAAAATTTTTAGCAGGAGGTTTTTATTATGCCAACCGAAAAAGATACTTGGGATTTAACCCACATGTTTCAAAACGCCGCCCAGTGGCGCGACAGCCTGGAAGAAGCCAAAACGCTGACCAAAAGGCTGGCGGCTATGCAGGGCTCCATCACCAAAAACGCCGACGCTCTGTATCAGGCGCTGCAATGCAACGACCAACTGGGCGAAAAGCTAACCGCACTGTTTGTGTACGCCAAAATGTATTTTGACCAGAATATGTCCAACGGCGAAGCCAAAGATTTATACGAAACTGCCGACAGCGTTTACACCGCCATTGCCGAGCAAATCTCTTTCTTAGAGCCCGAATTATTAACCATGACGCCGGAGCTGTTCACCCAATATGCAGCGCAAAAACCGGAGTTAAACTTGTATCAATTTCTGATGGACGGCCTGTTTGAGCAAAAAGAACACATCTTCAATCAACAAATCGAAGAAATCTTGAGCAAGATGGACTCTTTAGGCAATTCCTTTGAAAAAATTTACGACGACCTCAGCGTCAACGATATTCAATATCCGGAAATTGTCACCCCAGAAGGGCAGACGATGGAGGTCAACAACAATAACTATCAGGTGGCCCTCATCCATCCTGACGCCCAGTTCCGTTTCGATTATTTCCAGCGCTTACTCGGCGTTTACAAGCAGCACATCAACACCATCACCTCCGCCTATTACGGCTCCGTCAAAAACGATGTGTTCATCGCCAAAAGCCGCAAATATCCATCGGCGCGGGCTATGGCCCTCAGCGGCAATCATATTCCGGAAGAAGTGTACGACAATCTGATTGCCACCGTGCGCAAAAACACAGCGCCTTTGCAGGAATATGTCACATTGCGCAAAGAAGTGCTGGGCTTGCCGGACATCCATTTCAGCGATTTGTTTGTGCCGCTGGTGCCAGGTACCGACCGCACCTACACCTATGAAGAAGCGCAGCAAATTGTGCTGGATGCCACCGCTGTGCTGGGCGAAGATTATACTGCCGTGTTGAAAGAAGCCTTCAGCAACCGCTGGATTGACGTTTATCCGGCCAAAAACAAAGCGACCGGCGCTTACGCCATCCATTCTTACGGATACCATCCCTTCTCGCTGCTGAACTTTACCGGCACCCTAAACGATGTATTTACCATCGCCCATGAACTGGGCCATGTGATGCACAGCTATTACAGCAACAACCATCAGCCCTATGTGTATTCCGATTACTGCATTTTCACCGCAGAAGTGGCTTCCACAGTGAACGAGCAACTGCTGTTTGCTTATCTGTATAAAAACAGCCAGTCCGACGCAGAAAAAGCGCTGCTGCTTTGCAATCAACTGGATAATATCCGTTCTACTCTATACCGGCAGACCTTATTCGCCGATTTTGAAAACCAGACCCATCAAATGGTGGAACAGGGCCAGCCCCTTTTGCCCGAAACGCTGTGCAGCCATTACCGCCAGCTTTATGAAATCTATCACGGCGACGACTTCGTCATTGACGATGTGCTGGCTTACGAATGGGCCCGTATTCCGCATTTTTACCGGGCTTTCTATGTTTATCAGTATGCCACCGGCATTTCTGCAGCGGTCAGCATCTCGAAAAAAATTCTGAACGGCGAACCGGACGCTGTAAAACATTACCGGCATTTTCTAACCTGCGGCGGCTCCGATTATCCCATCAATCTGCTTAAAATTGCCGGCGTCGATATGGCCAGCCCGCAGCCCATTGAAGATACGCTGCAATACTTCCAGCAAACCTTAGATGAATTGAAGCCACTGTTAAAGAAATAACCAGCTATGACATACCCCCATCTCACTGCAAACACGCGCAGAGCGTAAAACTTCTGCGTGTGTTTTTTTGTGCCGCATCTTAAAACGCTTGGCAGATACATTCAGACAAATACTACAATTTGCCGATTTGCATAAATCATTTCTCCAAAGGCAATAACTAATGTCATCACAGCTATTGCTATCGGAGGTAATCGACATGGCTTTTTTGTATAAAGTAGAACTCTGCGGTGTAGACACATCCAAGCTGCCAATTTTAAAAAATGACAAAATGACCGCGCTGTTTCGCCAATACCAGGCTGGCGACCAACAAGCCCGTGAAGAATTAATTTACTGCAATCTGCGCCTGGTATTAAGTGTTCTGCAGCGTTTTTCCAACCGCAACGAAAATGCGGATGATTTATTTCAGGTGGGCTGCATCGGTTTGATGAAGGCCATTGACAATTTTGATTTAGGGCAAAACGTACGGTTTTCCACTTACGCAGTCCCCATGATTATCGGCGAAATTCGCCGCTATATCCGCGATAACAATCCGATCCGTGTGAGCCGTTCCCTGCGGGATATCGCCTACAAGGCTTTGCAGATGCGGGAACAGCTTACCGCGCAAAATGGGCAGGAACCTACCATAGAGCAGATTGCCAAAGCGCTGGAGCTGGCGCCGGAAGACGTTGCCGCCGCTTTAGACGCCATTCAGGACCCCGTTTCTCTCTACGACCCGATCTACAACGACGGCGGCGACCCCATCTATATTATGGACCAAATCTGCGATACCAAAAATACCGATTTTCAATGGCTGGAGAACATCGCCATCAAGCAGGCGCTCAATAAACTAACGCCCCGGGAACAGATGATCATTGATATGCGGTTCTTTCAGGGCAAAACCCAAATGGAAGTGGCCGATGAGATTTCCATCTCTCAGGCTCAGGTCAGCCGTTTGGAAAAAGGCGCGCTGCAAACCATGCGCAAATATGTGTAAACGTTCCTAACGGCAGGCTGTTGCGGAAAAAGAACAAAATCTTTTTGCAGCAACTTTCTTACTGCCCGTAATCGCCAAACCCACCTCGGCTGCATATTCTAATTTTGTAAGCACTTTTTACAGAAAAGAGGAATGTTTATGCCAAATCATGCTCCCTTTCCCTTACAGCCTCTCCCCTATGGCTGCGGCGGATTAGCGCCCTGTTTGAATCGGGAAACGGTCTGCAATCATTATGAGCATCACCACCGCAATTATGTCAACAATCTGAATCGGCTTTTGCTCTCCTATCCCGCTTACCAAAGCTGGACGCTGGAACAATTACTGATAGAGGCAGACCAACTGCCGGAGGAAATCCGTATCAAAGTTCTGCGCAATGCCGGCGGCGTTTATAACCACAATCTCTATTGGAGCAGCATGACGCCCCGCAGCTCCGGCTATCCGCTGGGCGAATTGGGGAAAGTCATTGTCCAGCAATACCAATCCTTTGCACAGTTCCAACAGCAATTTCAAGCCAGCGCCATGTCGGTTTTTGGCTCCGGCTGGACCTGGCTTGCCGTTGACGCTGCCGGTACGCTGCACATTCGCAACACTGCCAATCAGGAGGTTTTACCTTTGCAGCAATTCCAGCCGCTGCTGATTTTGGACCTTTGGGAGCATGCTTATAATTTACAGTACCGTTACAATCGGGAACGCTATCTGGAAAACTGGTGGCATCTGGTCAACTGGCATTTTGGCGAAAGTCAGTATCAGGCCGGCAAAGCCATTTGGGCATAGCCTTTTCAACGGAAATGACGTATAATAAAATCAGTTTTTATACCACGCTGCAAGAACCTATACAAAATGAGGAATTTTTATGAAGCTGACTGTTTTAACTGACAACAACACAATCATTGATCGCTATCTGTTAGGCGAACCGGCGCTATCCTTCTATTTAGAGGACAGCGCTGGGCGGCTCTTGTTTGACACCGGCTACAGCGACGTTTTTTTGCAAAATGCCGCTAAGCTGCACCTGGATTTGTCACAGGTACCGCTGCTCGTTTTTTCCCACGGACATAACGACCACACCAGAGGGCTGTTGGCGCTGCACCGGCAAGATCTGCTGCGCGGTAAAACCATTGTGGCCCATCCGGCAGTCTTTGCGCCCAAATATCTGGAACAACAGGGGCAAAAGGAAGATATCGGCTCGCCCTATACCGCCGACGCTTTAGCCCAACTCTGCACACTGCGATTATCGGCTCAGCCGCTGCAACTGACGGAACGGCTATTGTTTTTGGGGCAAATCCCCCGCCAGATGGCTTTTGAAACCAAACAGCCAGACAGTTTTACGATCCAAAACGGTTTGGCACAGCCTGATGAACTGCTGGACGATACCGCGCTGGTCTATCGTGGATCCGAGGGACTAACCATCATCACCGGTTGTTCCCACAGCGGCATCTGCAATATTTGCGCTTACGCCCAGCAGCAATATCCGGGTGTGCCTGTTGTACGTATCATCGGCGGATTTCACCTTTTTGCCGATGATGAACAATTACAGCAAACCATTGCCTATTTAGAAAGGCTGCGGCTCAAAGAGCTATTTCCCTGCCATTGCGTTTCTCTCACTGCCAAAATTGCCATGAGCAAAACCCTGCCGGTACAGGAAATCGGCTCCGGCGAGCAATTTACGTGGCAATAAAGGAACTGGCACGAGATACAGCCCAAGCCTAAAAAAATCCCGCAAAGCCCAAACAGTTTCGTCTGCTCTGCGGGATTTTTTATTATTTTTTATTCTTGCCATTCTTCTTTTTGATAAAACCGTATTGTTTTTTCATGTGTTCTTCTTTTTCTTTCTTTTTCTGCTTCGATTTTTCTTTATTTTTGCTCTTGTTTTTGTCTTTTTTCTGTGCGGCAGCCCTTTTACAAGCATCATCCTTTTTCTGCTGTTTCTTTTTGGCTTTTTGGGATTTTTGCCGAAAATAGGAGAACAATTCGATTTGACTGTCAATGACTGCTTCTGCTTCATCCCGTTTGGGCTGCTGGTAGTTGCCGTTATCATCCATGGTGCGCAATTTGCGATTGTCCGACAAATACAAGGTCAGCATATCGTTCAAGGTGTTCTTCACACCATCGTCCAGAATTTCCACTGCCACTTCTACCCGGTAATCCATATTGCGGGTCATCCAGTCGGCAGAACCGATATACATGCGCTGCCGCTTGCCAACGCCGAAGGAAAAGATGCGGGAGTGTTCCAGATAACGGCCGACGATACTCTTAATGGTAATATGGTCGCTAACGCCTGGGATTCCGGCCTGCAGGCAGCAAATGCCCCGCACCAGCAGTATGACTTCTACGCCGGCCTGAGAAGCCTCTACCAGTTTATCGATCATTTCTTTATTGCTGAGCGAATTGGTTTTTACCATGACTTTTGCCGGCTCGCCCTGTTTGGCATGGGCAATTTCCTGGTCAATCAGCGCCAACAGCCGCTGCTTCATCTGCAGCGGCGCCACCAGCAAATACTGGGACCGCTTGACAAACTGCCCCAATGCCAGCGCTTTAAAAACATCCACAGCTTCCCGCCCAATTTCTTCATTGGCGGTAATCAGGGACAAGTCGGTATACAAATTGGCGGTCTTTTCATTGTAATTCCCTGTGCCAATTTGCGTAATATACTGAATTTTATTGCGACTGCGATAGGTCATCACCATCAATTTGGAATGGACTTTGTAATGTTCCACACCGTAAATAACGGTACAGCCTGCTTCTTCCAGCTTTTTGGAACAGTCAATATTATGCTGCTCATCAAAACGGGCCCGTAGCTCTACCAGCACCAATACTTCTTTGCCGTTTTCCGCCGCCCGCACCAAGGCATTGACAATGCGGCTGTTAGAGGCCAGACGATACAACGTAATTTTAATAGAAATGACGTTCGGATCGGTAGCAGCCTGTTCCAGCAAATCGATGAACGGGCGCATACTGTGATAGGGATAGGACAGCAGCAAATCGCCTTTTTCTGCAATTTGCGCAATCATAGACCGATCTCGGTCAATTCCCGCCGGCGCCACCGAATACAGCGGTTCATAGTATAATTCCTGACAGTCTTCCAGGCCGTCAAAGCCGCCGAAGCAGAAGGACAAATCCAGCGGGGCGTGTTCAAAAATCACTTCTCGCTCTGTTAGCTGTAGTTTGTTACACAAATATTGCCAGATTTCCGCCCGCACCGGCTTGGAAAACTGCAAGCGCACGGCGGCCTGCTTATTGCGCCGTTTCAGCAGTTGTTCCATCACCAGACGCCAATCGATATCTTCATCGTATAAGCCTTCATCCAAGTCCATATCGCCGTTGCGGGTAACGCGGAACACAAAGCTTTCTTCTACAGCGTCGTCAAAAATCTGGGACATATACCGCCCGATAACGTCTTCAATTAAGATAAAATAGTGCTTCTGCTTGTCTGGGCTGTGGAAGGTGAGCTTTCGCGGGAACCGCGGCGACACCGGCACCAGTCCCATGTGTTCTTCGACATTTTTTAACTGCACGCCAATATAAAGTTCCTCGTTATTGAAAAACGGGAAGGGATGGCGGTTATTGATAATTTGCGGCGACAACAGCGGCAGCAGCTCTGTCTGAAAATACGCGTCGATCTGCTCCAAAAGCCACGGCTCTGCTGTCTGAAAATCCACCGGATAATAGTGATACTGCTCCAGTTCGGCAATGATTTCTTCGTAAGCGTCGCCCAGACGCTGCGACAACTGGCAAACCTCTTTAAAAATCATATTCAACTGCTGCTGCGCATTCATGCCGGATTTGCTGTCGATCAGTTCTTCATCCAGCGAAAGTTCATCAAACAAAGAGCCTACCCGCACCATAAAGAACTCATCCAAATTGGAAGCAAAAATGGCGACAAATTTGAGCCGTTCTAATAAGGGATTATAGGGATCCTCCGCTTCTTCTAATACGCGCTCGTTGAATTTCAGCCAGCTTTTTTCCCGATTGATATACCGGCACAGATTTTTCTGCACAGCGTCCGTTTCCGGCGCAGAAAAATCATCGTCGATATCGTCGTCCATATATTCTTCTTCGTTATAATCTTCATCCAAAACATCTTCTTCCAAATCAGTATCTTCAACATCAATATCTTCAACATCAGCATCTTCGGCATCAGCCTCTGGTACTATTTGTGCTTCATGATTTTCCTGCATCCTGTTTTTCCTCCTTCAGAATGTTTGAGAGTAAGAATCCTTCCCGAATCCCTTCTTTTATGATGCAAACTTTCTTCACGCCAGTATATTCGGCAACTGTCATAATGGCGAACAATCCCGGCATAATGGAACAAAGCCGTTCTGGAAACAGCCGGTTGATAATCCGCACGCCATTTAATCCTAGTTCCTGCACAGTAGTGACCAGGTCTTTCAGTTGGGCAACGGTAATCCAGCAGCCGTCGTCAGACTTGCTTAGGCCCTGCAGGCTTTGAAACAGCTTGGCGCAGGCTCGTCCGGTTCCCCCCATGATATACAGCGTATCCATTCCCGTTTTGCTGAAATCGGGACCGCACTGCAATAGCTCCCGCACCTGTTTACAAATGGCGCTGCGTTCCTTGGCAGAAGGCAATACGCCGGATACATACTGATTATACAGCCGCAGACAGCCGATCTCATAGCTGCTGCTATCGGTCAGCACGCCGCCCCGATAACAAAATAATTGTCCGCTGCCGCCGCCTAAATCCAGGCCTAACGCTTTCGGCTGCTTTAAATATTGCTTTAAGCTGACATAATCATAATATGCTTCTTCCTGTCCCGATATCACCGTAATTTCTACGCCAGTCCGCAGCTGCACTTGCCGCAGCACCGTTTCCCCATTTTTCAGGGACCGCAGCGCGGAAGTGGCAAAATAGCAGGTCTTGACGCAGGGTAAGGCCAAAAACAGCCGCTGCAGGCTCTCCACCGCCTGACAAAGCCGTTCTATGCCTTCTTCGCTCAGCGTTTGATCTTCCACATAGCTAATCAGTTCCGCATATTCTTTTTCTGACAAAACCTTTTTCCATTTTTCTCCGTCTAATTCATAAATGACCGCATGGATGGTGTTGGAGCCAATATCCATCAAGCCGTAACGGGTCTCCATCTCCTTCCACCTCTCTCTGTTTATTTCCTCAAGTATTCCCCAAATCCGTCTTGCTTATTATCATTATACCTCTTTATTACGCGGGAAGCTAGTAAATCCCTTCTGATTTTCTAAAATAAACACTGCAATATGGGTACAATAGTCGCCCATACGCTCCAGATTATGCAGGATTTCCGTATAGAATACTGTCATTTCCGGCGTACAAGTACCTTCATTGAGGCGGTTCAAATGTTTTTTGCGCAAACGGTGTTCCAACTGATTGATATTGGTTTCCAGTTCAATCACTGCCGCTGCGGCGTTGGCGTCGCTGCTTTTTAAAATTTCTGTGACATACCCTGTCATGGTTTCTACCAATTCAAAGGAGCCAGCTAACTCATCCAGCGCGGATGCAGAAAAGGCAACATGCTTCTCCACCTTGCGTTTCATTTTATGCACAATACTGGCGCAGCTATCGCTGATTCGCTCTACATTGCTGGATAGCTCCATCATGCCTGCCAGTCGGATACTCTGTTCTTCATTCAAATATCCTGTCGTAAACATGGTAGACATATACCGCACAATCTTATCCTGCAAACGGTCCACATCTTCTTCGCCGTTTAAAACGGCAGTCATAGCTGTCTGGTCGTCATACAGCACGCTTTTGCGGGTATCCTGCAGCATCTTGGCAACGTTCTCATTGACGCGGCTGATTTCCTGCATCACCAGATGCATGGCAAATTCGGGCTGATCCAACAGACGCTCATCGATAAACTGCAATTCGCCCTGTTTGCGTTCCTGTTCATCTTCACCGGGAATGATGGTCGTCACAATTTTCACCATCACTGGCAGCAACGGAATCCAAATGATGGTATTGGTCAAATTGAACAGGGTATGGGCATTGGCTATCTGCCGGGATATGACGTCCACTTCAGCGCCGGTAGGCGATATGGCTTGCACCACCCAGGCAAATTGGGGAATAAACCAGATGAACACAAAGGTGCCTGTAATATTAAAAATACTATGAGAAATAGCAGTCCGTTTTGCATTTTTAGATTGCCCAATGCAGGCCAACAGCGCTGTGATGGTGGTCCCGATGTTGTCGCCAAATAGGATAGGAATAGCGCCCTGCAAGCCTAAAATACTGCTGACGCCGTCAGGGCCGGCCTGGGATGCAAAATTCTGCAATACGGCAATGGTAGCGCTGCTGCTCTGTACAACAACCGTCATCAAGGTTCCTACCAATACCCCAAGTACCGGAAAATCCGAAACCTGTTCAATTAAAGTCACAAACACCGGGCTGCCCGCCAAAGGCTTCATCACGGCGCCCATCGTATCGATGCCCAGGAACAACAGCCCAAAGGCAAAAATGGTTTCCCCAATATATCTGATATTTTCTTTTTTGGCGAAAAAATAAATGATAAATCCAATAAAAATAATCGGCCAGATATAATCGCTGATTTTAAAGGCAATTAACTGCGCTGTCATGGTTGTCCCAATGTTGGCGCCAAAGATAATGGAAATGGCCTGCGGCAGCTTCAGCAATCCGGCGCTGACAAATCCAATGGCCATAACAGTGGTAGCGCTGCTGCTCTGCAAGACCGCAGTGGTGATAGCGCCGGCCAGTACGCCCAGCACCGCATTTTTCGTCAAAAGCCCTAAAATATAGCGCATCTTTTCCCCGGCAACCTTTTGCAGCCCTTCGCTCATCATGTTCATGCCAAACAAAAAAACTGCCAGACCGCCCAGTAATCCAAAAACTGTTTTTACAATCTCCTGCTCCACGTTTTATCCTCCACTGTTTCTTTTTGATTTTTCGTTCCCTGAAATACCGTTGTTCCAAAATGATTATGAAAGCACAATGTAAAAACAGTTGACGGAGTTTTGTAAAATTCATGTTAAAATGCGGCAAAAATATTTTATAGCAGCCAGAAAAAGATTTTTACGCTGTCGGCTCAGCAGCGCTTATTTTGGCATTCCAACTGCCATTGCAGTTGATCCAGCCTCTGCCGCAGCTGTGTAAGCTCTGCCTGTATCGCTTGCAGATCGGTCTGATTTCGGAACCCATCGCCATCTTCCGGCTGCATGTTGTTGCCGATATTTTTGTTGCAGCGGCTGTAAAAATGACCGGGACCATTTTGCCATAGCTGCTGTTGGGCGTTAAACACCAGAATGATTTGTCCAATCAGCTGCAGCCAGTTGCCGATTAAGTTCTGCACGTTAAAGGGCATTTGCAGCGAACCCAAATTGCCCAGCAATTCTGTGGCCAACAATAACGCCTCCGGATGCACATCCTGTAAAGTGATTTCTTCTTGCCGTTCCATCGCCATCACGCCCCGTTCCCAGTCCTTCTGTTATCAGCATATACAAAAAGCTGCTCCAAGGTGTCTTGGAACAGCAAAAATAACAATGATTTTATTTTAACGGATTAACGGAAACCGGACGTCCTTTCGCGCAGCTTATTCCCGCTCGCCGCCTTTGACCAGCTTCCAAAAGCGCTTATGCTTTTGCAAACATTCCAGCTCCGGATCCTGTATGGCATAATTGCGGTTTTCATCGTCCAGCGCGATGGCTTTTTCCAGTGCTAACAGCCCCCGCATCGCTTCGCCCATCAAGGAATAGGTGCAGGCGGCATTATACCATAAGTCAGCATTATCCGTTGTCATAGCCAGCGCTTTTTCATGGCAGAACACCGCGTCATCAAACTCCTGCTGTTCAGCCAATTCGATTCCTAAGTTGGAATAAAGATAATAATTATCGGGCTCCCGCAGAAGCGCCAAAAAATAAATATGAATTGCCTGGTCGGCCAACCCCAACGCCGATAATTCCACTGCAATGGCAATCATCTCCTGGGCGGTGGCAGCCAGCTCCAAGGCTCGGCAAAACCACTGGGCCGCCTCTTGTTCCTTCTCTTGGGCGGCCAAAACCTGCCCCAGGCAAAACATGCCGTCCAGATAATTAGGCCGCAGCGCCAGACAATTACGGTAATACCGCTCTGCGCCCTCATCGCTGCCCATTTCCCGCATGGTATTGGCCAGCTCATAATAGAGATCGCTGCTGTCCGGTTTTAAAATCAAGCCCTGCACAAAGGCGTCGGCAGCCTGCCCCAGTTGTTGCATCTGCCGGTACCATAATCCCATCATAAAGCAGATTTCCACATTGAGCTGCCGCTCCTGCCGCAGCTTCTCATAAAATTTACTGGCCTGATTAAAGTCATTTTGCTGAACCAGCTTCTCCCAATGAAGATACGCTAATGTTTTCTCTTCCGCCACCATTCCATCAACCTTTTTTCACGATTTGACTGATTGTATACTGCTGCAGGTTGCCATCTTCATAAATCCAGACCTCTGCCCCATCATCAGCCATACTATCAATTTTAGCAAAAGCCGGCTCATATTGCAATCTTTTCAGCGCCCATGCGGCAGTTCCCCGTAACTCGCCATCTTTATGGTCTAAAAATTTTAAAATCCGCTTTATAAACGGCTCTATCTCTGCCAGATAATCGGGGCCCAAATGACCGATGGACCAAAGCACGCCCAAATGACACATGGGACTGTCCAGACCGTTGGTTATCATAATTTTGACAAACTCCTGATATTGCTGCGGCGCAGCCTTTATCACCGCCGTCATCATCTCCGGCGCAGCCCAGGGCACATTGCCGCTCTCGTCGGCCATCGCCCATACTGCCCGGCGAATAACATTGCGGTAAATTTCATCATGGCTTGCCGCATAAGCCCGCGCCAAGGCTTCCAGAGCCGAAATGGCATACCAGCGTTGTTTATTGCGGTAATCGCCCCAGATATTCATTTGTACATAGCGCAGCGTCCGAGCATTATTCTCCCGACCCACTTCTACAATCGCCTGATAATTCTGCTCCAGAATATATTCCGTAATCAACTTTTTATAATCGACACGCATCATCGTTTCCCCCTTGCAAATAACAATCGTTACATAACACATACCCTATCTATAGACAGTAAAAACCAAAATCGCTTGAGAAACTTCATTTTGCAAAAAATAGTTTATCCCCAATCATTTTCATGCTATAATAAAAACTATATGCTTCTATTTTTCAGAAAGGCGGCTTATCATGAAAAAATCTCGAAAGCCTGCACAGAAACCGGTTCCTCCAACAACACAACAACCATTGGAGGAGGATGAACTCACCCGCTTAGCCAAAGTGACGGAAGAATTGACGCGCACCATGGAAAAAACACGGATTGCCGAATATGTGCAGTATTTGGACCATCCGGCAAAATTGTTATGGACCAACTTTTTAATCGGCGTTGCCCGCGGCTTAGGCAGCACCATTGGCTTAGCCGTTGTCTTGGGGATTTTCGTTTACTTTATTCAAAAACTGATTATGCTGAACCTGCCAGGTATCAGCGATTTTATCGCCGACTTTATCGTTATGATTCAAAGCAACTATAACATGATTAAATAATTGCCGCCGTTATCATCTCAGAAAAAGGAGTTTGAAGCTTATCATGTACTTTTATTTTCCACTGCTGGCATTTCTGGCGCTGGACCAACTGGTGAAATATCTGGTACGGTCCCAGATGACCATGGGCCAGTCTATTCCTATTATTTCCGGTATCTTTCATCTCACCTATATCGAAAATCCCGGCGCAGCCTTCGGCATTTTAGCAAACCAGCGGCTTTTATTTTTGTTGCTGACTGCCGTCATCACCGGTATCATGTTTTATCTGTATCTGCATCTGAAAAACAAGAACTCTCTGGCCGCTTTCAGCTTCGGGCTGGTGATTAGCGGCGCCTTAGGCAACTTTATCGACCGGTTTTTCCGCGGTACGGTCACTGATTTTTTTGACTTTCAAATCTGGCCTATCTTCAATATCGCCGATATCTGTATCTGCGTAGGGCTGGCGCTGCTTTGCTACTTACTGATTTTTAAAGGAGAAGAATTCTGATGGACACCTTTGAGCTGCAAATTACTGACGAAGAAAACGGCGCCCGTCTGGACAGCTATCTGGCCAATCGTTTGGACGGCATTTCCCGTTCCTATCTGCAAAAATTAATCGGGGACCAGTTGATTTTCGTCAATCAAAAAACAGTAAAAGCCAATTATAAAGTGAAAACCGGCGACACCCTGCTGGTGCAAATTCCCGAAGCGGCGCCCATTGATATTTTACCGGAGCCCATGGATTTAAACATCGTCTATGAGGACAGTGATTTGCTGGTGGTCAATAAACCGGCCGGCTTGGTGGTACATCCGGCGCACGGCCATTACAGCAGCACCCTGGTCAACGGTCTGTTGGCCCACTGCACCGACTTATCGGGCATCAACGGCAAAATGCGGCCTGGTATCGTTCACCGCATTGATAAAGATACCTCCGGCCTTTTGATGATTGCCAAAAACGATTTGGCCCATCAGCATCTGGCCGCCCAGTTGAAAGCGCACAGCATCAAACGGGCCTATTATGCGCTGGTACAAGGCGTTATCAGCGAACCGGCCGGCCTGGTAGACGCGCCCATTGGCCGCCACGAGACGGAGCGCAAAAAAATGGCTGTCACTTTAAAAAACAGCAAAGAGGCCCGTACCCATTATTATGTAAAGGAACGATTCCACCGCCATACGTTTATTGAGTGCCGTCTGGAAACGGGCCGCACCCACCAAATCCGGGTACATATGGCCTATCTGGGCCATCCTTTGGTGGGAGACCCCCTTTACGGCACCCGTAAAAATAATCTGGATTTTCCCGGTCAGGCGCTGCATGCCTACGCCTTAGGCTTTGTCCACCCCCGCACCGGAGAACTGTTATACTTTGAAGCGCCGTTGCCAGAGCATTTTCAAAGTGTGTTAAAAAATTTGGCACAAGGAGTTTGAGCGAACTATGACTGTCAACGCCATCGTGATGGACCAAGCGGCAATGAGCCGTTCTTTGAACCGTATCGCCCACGAAATTTTAGAGCGCAATAAAGGAACAGACCATTTGGCTTTTATCGGCATCCGCAGCCGCGGTATTCCGCTGGCCCACCGTTTAGCGCAGAAAATTGAGCAGATTGAAGGCCAAGCCGTCCCTGTCGGCGAATTGGATATCACCTCCTATCGGGATGATTTGGGAGAGTATGACGCGCGCGCCGAATTTCCAGCCAACAAACTGCCCTTTGAAGTCACTGGCAAAAAAATCATCCTGGTAGACGATGTACTGTTTACAGGCCGCACCATTCGCGCCGCGCTGGACGCCGTTATGGATCACGGCCGTCCGCAAAATATTCAACTGGCGGTACTGATTGACCGCGGTCATCGGGAACTGCCCATCAAAGCCGACTTTATCGGCAAAAACATTCCCACCTCCCATCGAGAAGGCATTCAGGTATGTTTGACCGAAACAGACGGCGTAGATGAAGTCAAAATCCTCCGCGATGAAGAAGCATAGGAATATGCCCTTTACAGGGGAAACATGACGCCCGATACCGCTGTGTCACATGGTCCATGATCTGACCGATGGAAACGGTATTTTCCCGATTCTTACAAAACCAATCACAGACAAACCTTGGCTGCATAAAAAGCAGCTAGTTACCACAAATAGATGGGACGGTAAATTGCCGTCTCATCTGTTTATGCGTTCTATCTTATATGCCGCCTTACTCCAGTTTTATCCCGCATTCCTGCACGGCACAGCGCTCTCCGCCCCGTTTCTGCTTTATTTCTGCTATTCCTAGAAAATAACTAGAAAAATCCAATATTTTTCTCCAATTTTATTTACAAATTATTTTTTTTTTGATATAGTATTATGTATCTATGTGGGAGACCGCAAATTGATTAGAAATTTTTATTTAAGTTTTTATAGGAGGGATATTATGTTAAGTGACAGCATGCGTGTTTTTATCACCGTCGCTGATAAAAAGAACTTCTCTAAAGCTGCTAAAGCACTTTCCTTGACACAGCCAGCTGTCAGCTTTCAGATTCAGACATTAGAGCAATACTATCAGACCATGTTATTTGACCGTGTGAACCGTCATGTCAAATTAACTGCAGCAGGGGAGTTGCTTTTGGACTATGCCGTCCACATGAATAATCTGCAGGCCGAACTGGAACGTAACATGCAGCAATTGACAGGCCATGTAAAAGGGGAATTATTAATCGGCGCCAGCACCACCATCGGCGAATATATTTTGCCTTATGTGGTTGGCAGCTTCAAGCAGGATTATCCAGACGTAAACGTAACCATTCAGATTATGAACACCAAGGATATCGCCGATGCAGTCAGCAGCAAAACCTTTGACCTGGGGATTATTGAAGGACCGTTAGATCATCCTGAATCCATGGAAGTGCATAAATTCCTGGAAGATGAATTGGTGTTGGCCATTCCAACCGACCATCCGTTGGCTTCCAAAGAAAGCATCACGCTGGAGGAATTAAAAGAATTGCCTTACATCACAAGAGAACCCGGCTCTGGCAGCCGCTTAATTTTTGAACAGGCTTTAATTGATGCAGATTTTGATATTGAAAATCTGAATGTTGTCATGGAGTTGGGCAGCACCACCTCCATCAAATCGGCTATTATGGGTGGCTTGGGCATCTCCACCATTTCCAAATGGGCCATTCAGGACTTGTTGAAAACAGGCAAAGTGGCAGCGCTCAATATTGAAGGGCTGACCTTAAAACGTAACTTTAACATTATTTTAAATAAAGAAAAATTCCAGTCGGAGGCTACTGGCAAATTCCTGGATTTCCTTGATGTAGACAACATCAACCGGATTTTGGAAAGCTGAGAACCCGCTGAAGCATAGGAGTTGAAACGCATGTTAAATGACAGTATCCGGGTATTTCTAACCGTTGTGGAAAAGAAAAGCTTTTCCAAAGCTGCAAAAGCGCTGTTTCTGACACAGCCTGCTGTCAGTTTCCAGATTCAAATGCTGGAAGAATACTATGGTACGAGATTATTCGACCGCGTCAGCCGCAATATCATCTTAACCGACGCCGGTCATCTGCTGTTAAAATACGCAAACGAAATGAACCGTTTACAGGCCGAACTGGAACGGGAAATGCAGGATTTAACCAGCAATATCAAAGGAAAACTGAAAATTGGCGCCAGCACCACCATTGGGGAATATATCGCGCCCTATATTTTGGGTGCTTTTAAAAATATGTATCCCGATGTAGAGTTGAGTTTGGAAGTTGCCAATTCGGAAGATATCGAAGCGTCTATTCACGATACCACACTGGATATCGGACTGATTGAAGGTCCTCTAATCGGCAAAGACCTGGAATCCATTCCGTTCCTGACCGACCATTTACAGCTGGTCACCAACACCAGCCATCCATGGGCCAATACCGATACCATCTCTGTTTTTGAACTGGATAAATTTCCGTTCATTTCCCGGGAAAAAGGCTCCGGTACCCGTGTAGAAATTGAGCAGCATCTGAAAAAAGCAGGTTTTTCTGCCAACAACTTGAACATCATTATGGAATTGGGCAGTTCTTCTGCGATTAAAGCTGCTGTGGAAAGCGGGCTGGGTATCTCCATTCTTTCTAAATGGGCTGTGCAGGATAAAGTCAAAGCCGGCTTACTGCACACCATCAATCTGAAAGAAGACGAATTCACCCGTGTGTTCCGTATCATCTACCACAAGAAAAAATTCAAAACACAGGCCAGCGAAGAATTTTTACGCTTCCTGAAATCTGACGAAATTGAACAGATTATCGGTCAGTAAACATTTATATATAAAACCAAAAGACCAGTCAGCCGTAATCAATGTGGTTGCTGGTCTTTTTATTTGTGATGATTTAATTTTCCGGTTTCGCCTTTTCTATCCAAACACCCAACTGGCAGCTATCAACGCGATTTTTCAAATACGGCCACCCTTGCTTCGTCAATCTTCATAATTTCTTCACCAGAAATCATGTTGGCGTTATACACCAAATCGTAATCTGGATTTTTAGGTTTATACTGGTTTACGCCATAGGCTACGCTGTTTTCTGGAATATCCACCGTAATAATTGCACCGGCGCCTACCACCGTATTTTTGCCAATGACGACTGGGCCCAAAATCTTAGCGCCATCGCAAACAATCACATGTTCATCCAGAATCGGGCTTCCGACATTTTCCCATTTTCCTTCCAGCTTATTGTATTTCAGATTGGAACCAATAGTGACATTTTGATAGATAACAACGCCTTTACAAATTTTTGCTGCCACAATGGTACAGCCTCTGGCATGATGGGCAAACAGAACGCTTTCATCCATATCCGGACAATGAATTTCACAGCAATAAAATTTTTCCAGCAATTCCGCCGCCTTTCTCTGTTTTTCTTCATCTTCCGAAAAACAGCTCCAGTGCAAAAGCTCCTCAAAGGTCATGTTCTCCATCGTTCTCCCTCCTAAATCTGCACGCAATACATTTTTTTACGCAATTAATTCACTTCTAACTCGCTGCCCCTAGAGCATCGGAAATTTTCCGCAGAACAAAGTTCTTTCCAACTTCTTATTACCTAGGACGCAGGATTTTCGCAGCACGCCTTTTTGTGCCAGTATCTGACCAGGCGGCTTTTTACAAAGTGCGCGACGCGTCGCCCGACGCCCTTCTGGTCGGGTGTAAATGGTACGCAAGGCGTGCTTTGTAAAAAAGCAACGACGTCAGATACCAAAAAGACAAGTCCTTAGCAGTAATTACAGAGACGGGGCATCGCAATCTCATTCCCCACTCCCAACACCTCATGCTTTACGAACTCGCCAGAAGCCACGCGCAAAATCATCTGCAGCAGCGCCTCGCCCAACTGCTCAATGGTCTGCTCCTGCCGCAAAGAAGGGCTGGTATCGAAATCAATAAAATCGGCCATCCACTCGGCAGTATGGCTATTGCCAGTCAATTTTAGCACCGGCGCAATGGGATTGCCGCTGGGCGTGCCCCGCCCTGTGCTGAATATGGTCAGTTGTGCGCCGCCGGCTGTCATTTCCGCTACGGAACAAACATCATAAGCGCAGGTGTCCATCACCACAGTCCCTTTTGTTTGCACCGCATCGCAGGATTGCACCACCGCCTGAATGGGACGGGTGCCAGCTTTGTGAATACAACCCAGCGATTTTTCTTCCAATGTGGTAATGCCGCCAGCCTTATTGCCCTGAGACGGATTACCGCTGCGGATATCTTGGCCTAAATCGGCAAATTTCTGCTCACAGCGGGCCACAATCTCTAAAATCTGCTGTCCTACGGCCCCATTGACGGCTTGCTGAGCCAATACATGCTCTGCGCCTACAAATTCCGGCGTTTCACTGATAATCGACGCAGCGCCCAAATCGGCCAGACGGTCGCACACATAGCCAATTACCAAATTGGCCGACAACCCGGAGGTAGGGTCGGAGCCGCCGCAATTGGTGCCGACGATGAGGTTGGATATGGGGCAAGGCTCCCGCTTACACAAGGCCGCTTGGGCCAATAAATTTTCAGCCAAACTTTTTCCTGCAGCCACCGTGCGCAGCACGCCGCCGCACTGTTGAATTTCCACCGCTTCCACAGGCTTTTGGGTACGCAACCGGATAGCTTCCTTCACGAGCTGCCAATGGAGCTGTTCACAGCCTAATCCCACCAGCAGCACGCCGTACACATTCGGATTGGCCGCCAATCCAGCCAGCAGCTTTAAGGTCATTGCCGAATCTCCGACCACCTGACCGCAACCGTTTTGGTTATGCAGCACTACCGCCCCGCATAAGTCCCGGCCAATCAGTCCAGCCACGTCGGCAGAACAGGCGCAGGTAGGAATAATCAAGACATGATTGCGCACACCCACCGTACCATCGGATCGCTTATATCCCATAAATTCCAGCATGTTGTCCATCTCCTTCCGGCTGTTCACTGGCGGCATTATGGGTATGCACCCACTGCCCTGTTGTAATATCCGCTGTGGCATAGCCCATAGGCTGTCCGTATTTATAAATCTGCTGCCCCCTCTTTATCTCCCGACGGGCAATTTTATGATATTGGGGAATTTCCTCCACAGCCAGAAGTTCTTCTCCACCAGTGCTGACCCATTCACCGGCTGCCACCGGATCTAACACCGTCAGCACATTGTCCTTTTCATCAATCAAAACCGCTTTACGTTTCATCCGCATTCCTCCAACTAAGAAAAACACTACTGTTCACGATTTTTTGCATGGCTGCACAGCAGCATTGCAGCCATATTAACAAGAATGATTCCAACTACATAGCCTGTTAAAATGCCATTCATATACGGCACTACATCCAAAAGGGCAGACCAGTCCTGACATTCCACCCATCCTTTTATCATAGCGCACTCTGATAAAAGCGTCAGCGCCAAAAACGAAAGGGAACATACCGATACCCATGGAACACGTTTCGGACGATAGACTGCGCACCATAAGCTACACATTGCCAAAATAAAGCTAACCCCACCAAATACGAACCACATAGAATTTCAAATCCTTTCTTCTGCAAACATCAGCCAATGGTTCCGCTTCTACGCTTCTAAAAATGGCGCGTACATCATCAGCGCCGCATTTTTTACAACAAGAACTTCCCGGAGCAAGTTGCCTTCTAAATCATATTGCTGCTGATACAGTTCATTATGCCGACTATAACCGCCCCAGTATTCACCGCGCATTTCATGATTGCGCTCCACAATTTCATAGCGATAGGCAGGCGGTGCAGTCACACGCCACTGCCCTTCTAAATACTCTGAACCCACCTGAACCACAAGCTGATAAGTATCGTCCGTACGATTCTGAATCATCAAATCTCCATGGGGATAAAAACAAGTCGCGCCGCTGCCAAAAGGCTGTGTCCGATTAGAATCAGGAAACACATCATAGCCATGACGATGCCGCTCCACCACTGTAAGCGGCGTGTGCAAAGTCATCCAGAAAATTAAATTGGACAACTGACACAATCCACCGCCAACCCCTGGCGCAAAAGTGCCGTTTTGCAAAATCATACCCTCTACATAACCTTTTTTTCTTGTAGGATTACCGATTAACCGCCAATAACTGAAAATTTCACCGGGACGTAAAATTATCCCATTTAATTGCTGCACGGCAAGCTTTAAGTTGACAATTTTATTTTGCTGCATCCACATATCCACATCTTTTAGCTTTCGTAACAGAATCGTTTGATGAGAAAAATAAGAATACGGCAGCCACTCCTCTTGTAACATAACCGCAAACTGCTTGTGCAGTTTCAACCATAACCATTTACGCTGCAGCCCGTAGTAACAACGCCCCAATCTTAGGCGTAAATCTGAGCGTTTCTTCGGTTGTTCTAGTTTTGTAGGCATAAGCATACTCCCCTGGCAAAATTTAAATTCATTGTTTTTATTTTATCATATCAAAATATAAAACACAAGCGCTTAGATTATTGATAGCCCTTTTCGTTCATAATCTTCAGATTACCTGACTCTCTATGCAAGCGTTATTGCCATTATGACGTTGTGCGATCCTATATTTTCTCCCCATACAGACCATAAAAATAGGACTGCCGCACCATTGCCGGTTGCGGTAGTCCTGTTTGTTTCTCGCCTAACAATAAATCTGCATAAATCCCTGCTTGTGATAAAACAAGAATCTATTCAGGAAATCTAAGCCTATCTATTTTTATAATAATCGGCCAGCTTGCGGAAGGCTTCTAAAGAGCGTTCTACCTTTTCGGTGGGCACGCAGTAGGCCATGCGGAAATGGCCGGGGCAGCCGAAGCCATCGCCGGGCACCAGCAGCAAGTCAAATTCTTTGGCCTTGTTGCAGAAGGCCACTGCATCTGGCTCTAACGATTTCGGAAACATATAGAAGGTACCGTCAGGCTTGACACAGGAATAGCCCATCTCGGTCAGCGCATCGTAGAGAATATGCATATTGGTTTCGTACACCTGCAAATCGGAGGTATAATCCAGCAATTCACTGACTGCCAACTGCATGATGGAGGACGGGCAGTTATGACCAATGCCGCGGGAAATCTGTCCGCACATATCCACAATCAGAGCGGCGTCCTTACAAGCCGGATTGACTGCCACATAGCCAATGCGTTCCCCAGGCAGCGACAGCGATTTGCTGAAGGAATAGCAAGAAATGGTGTTGTCATAAAATTTGGACGTATAGGGCACTTCTTTGCCGTCAAACACAATTTCCCGATAGGGCTCATCGGACAGAATATAAATATCATGGCCGTATTCGGCTTCTTTCTCCTTTAACACCTGGGCCAGCTTGGTCAGTGTTTCTGCCGAATAGACCACGCCCGACGGATTGTTTGGCGTATTAACCAGCACAGCCATCACTTTTGGATTGAGCATTTCCACAAAAGCGTCAAAATGAATCTGAAAATCGACAGGCTGAGCTGGCACCACCTTCAACACGGCGCCGGTTAAATTGATATAGGGGAAATATTCGGAAAAATGGGGCGCAAAGGTCAGCACTTCATCGCCCGGCTCCGTAACCGCCCGCACGGCATGGGCCAGCGCAGCCGCCGCGCCCGATACCGGAAAAATATGCTCCTTGCTATAATCCATGGCAAAACGCTGATTCAGCGAATCGGCAATGGCCTGCCGCACCGAATCAATGCCCAGACTGGGGCTGTAGCCATGCACAGCCAATGGGTCGCCCTCTAAGGCCAGACGGGCAATGGTTTCATTGACAATCTGCGGCGCAGGCACCGACGGATTGCCTAAGCTGAAATCGAACACATTGTCATAGCCGATTTCCTTGGCCCGTTCCGCGCCGTAAGCAGAAATTTCCCGAATCACCGATTTTTGATGCAGCATCTCTTTATATTGTTTTGCAAGCATATAAGTCCCTCCAACTAGCGTATTCAAAATAAATTTTTCTCTATTGTTCAGTATACTATAAACATCGTTCTGTTACAAACCGGAACCGTCCAAAACAGCAGCAGGAATATTGTATACTTTATGGCAAAACTCCCAGCAGTCTCTCCATCTCAGGTTCCAATAAATGACGTACATAGTATTGAAAGGCCGCGGTCCGATTTTGAATATCCTCTGCCGTAACGCCCTTGTAACACCGAATCGCTTCTGCACAAGCCTGCAGTGCTTCCTGCTCTTCCTGTGTTGTGAGGCCGCAGGACAGCCCAACTTCATAATAATAGTCATGTTCTTCCAATAGTACGGTAATCTCCGCCGTATGCCCGGTGGGAAACACACGCTGTAAAACAAACTTGGAAAACAAAATGGGCACCGTTTCCAGAGGAATGGCCAGCGCTTCTTGAAAACGCTGGTCCATGCTTTCACACCAAGCCTCCAGCTCCTCCTCTGTCGGATACCTGTCTTTCGGCGTCTTTTTCTCCGGTGTGGTCAAAAGATGGTGGTAATGGTTGACAATATAAATGGCCTTCTGCCGTTCCAGTTCCTCGCCCTCTAAGGGCGCCTGCTGCATCTTTAATGTTTCTGTCAGATATTGCTTGAACTGCTCCAGCGAGTGATAACAGGGCGTTATCGACGCTTCTACCCTTTCCTGCAGGGCAGCCAACGCCTCGACCGATTCTCCCTCGCTCACCCAGGCAATGGCGTCGCCGTCGCCCAAGCTATAATATCGCTGTGTCATCTCGGTTTCTCCTTTACATGGATTCGGTCAGCACCAACTGCGAAACCATCTCGCCTGTCAGACTTTTCAGCGTCAGAACGCCGTCTTCCAGCAACAAATAGCCCCGGATACTGTTCTGTTTAGGAAAGGTCACTGAACCGGGATTGGCGTAGATATAAGCCCCGCAGTCCTCCAGAGCTGCGATATGGGTGTGCCCGTGCAGCAATACATCGCCCTGCTGCAGCATAGGCAGCTGGGTTTGATTAAAATGGTGGCCGTGGGTGGCAAATATCATCCGTTTGCCTGCAGAGAGAATGCAGTAATCGGCCAGGATGGGAAATTCCAGCATCATTTGGTCCACCTCGCCGTCGCAGTTGCCCCGCACGCATAGCAGCTGCTGCTTGCGGGCATTGAGCAAAGCCGCCACCGCTTTGGGATCGTAGGTCTCCGGCAAGGGATTGCGAGGTCCATGATAGAGCAAATCGCCCAGCAGCAACAATTTATCGGCCTGCTCCCGATCCATAGCCGCCAACAGCTGCTGACAATCGGACACCGAACCGTGAATATCAGAAGCAATCATTATTTTCATTGCACAACATATCCTTTCCGCATGATGATTTATGTTTTATTATAAGATATTGCTGGTTTTTCCTCAACTGCTTTTCCTTTGCTGCACTTGCCTTATGCGTTTTTTTGCTACAGTCGAAGAATATTTTTTCTAAAGCATAGCAAACAAAATAACTGTCTAGCTTTTAATCGGCAGCCCGCTGTACTTCAATCCAGCCTTTGTGATAATCATAATTGACACCGTCTTCTCCGCGGGAGCTGAACAAAAAGCGGGACACGATGGCACCGGTTTGCCAGCCTTTTGCCTGCAGCCGCTGACAGTGCTGCGCTACATTGTTGCGCCGGTGATTTTGCATTTCGTATTGCAACAGCACTTCCACATATTGTTTGCCGGGCTGCTGCTGCCAAATGCAGGGCCCTTGTCCGTCATCTGCTTCTAAGCCGTATACCATTTCTGCTTCGGCATCCTGCTGCACGCCGATAAACACATACTGGTTGAACAGGCTGCGCTGCCAATCGGCGGGATTATCGCTCTGAAACAGCCGCACCTGCTGAAAGTCGGGCACGCCGGGCAAATCGGGCAGCTGCTGCAAACGGGCTGCCTCCTGCAGATGGCTGCGGCGGCTTACAATCTCCTGCCTGGTCTGCTGCAGGGCCTGCAATTCCAGCTCAATTTCCCGCTGCTTTTTTTCCAGCTTTTGCTCCAGTTCACCGGCGGAATGCTGCAATACCTGGCGCAATTCATCGGTTGAAAAATGCAGATTGCGGTAAAATATAATATCGGTTACGCGCAGCAAATCGGAAAAGGTATATTGCCGGTAATGATTGTCCTGATCCCGTTCCAGCTGCAATAAGCCCTGCTGCTCCCAAAAGCGCAGCTTGGAGCGGTTAATCTGCAGTAAATCGGCAATTTCCCCGATTTGAAAATAGTTTTCCATGTTTTTCTGCACATCCTTTTCCTTGTAACTTGTTTTGTGGTTCTGCCTGCAGCCAAAGTTGCAAAAAGGTCTTGACCTTCAAGCTGCTTTAAGGTTTATAATACCACTTGTCGTAAAATTTGAAAAGAGAGGCGTATTTACCATGCAAGTCAATTTATTGCAAGACCCTCCCCGCAAATTATTTTTTCAATATTTAATTCCATCGGTCAGCGCCACCATGGTGACCTCCATTTATCTTTTGGCCGATTCTATCATGATTGGCAAAGGCTTGGGGGAAATCGCCATTGCCGCCCTCAATCTGGTGCTGCCTTTGTTTAATATTCTGTTCGGCACCGGCGCGCTGTTTGGCGTAGGCGGCGGCGTACTATTTTCTGTCGCCATGGGCAATCGGGATGGAGAACGGGCCCGCCGCTATTTTACGCTGGCTGTGCTGTTGAACGTGGCCTTTATGTTCGTCTATCTTATCTGTGGATTGCTGCTGTTAGAGCCTATTTTGCGCATTCTGGGCGCCACCGATGTCACCATGCCCGACGCTCTGGCTTATGCTAGGGTGATTTCCTTTGGCGTGCCCTTTTTTTCCTTTTCCTTTTTTCTGCAGGCCTTTATCCGCAACGACCAGGCACCTCGTCTGGCCATGGCTGCTGTCATTTCCGGCGGCGTGACCAACATTGTGCTGGACTGGCTCTTTATTTTCCCATTGGGATTAGGTATGTCC
Source organism: uncultured Peptococcaceae bacterium (assembly GCA_902492275.1). GTDB lineage: Bacteria > Bacillota > Peptococcia > Peptococcales > Peptococcaceae > UBA7185. Next base: position 31,382 of record CABUKW010000001.1, on the reverse strand, counting down.
GGCGCTGCAGCGGCCACCGTTTTAGGCACCGCTTTAACCTGCGCCGTTCTTTGCAGCCATTTCTTCCACCAAGAAAACCGTCTGCGCCTGCTGCCGCAAAAGTTGCGGCCCCGCTATGTAAAAGAAATTTTTCAATACGGCTTTTCCAGCTTTTTTATGGAAATCTCCAACGGCATTGTGATTTTCGTTTTCAATCTGCAGCTTTTACACTATGCAGGCGAGTTGGGCGTAACGGTATATAGTATCCTGTCCAACAGCGCTTATATCATTATCGCGTTAAGCAACGGCATTGCCCAGGCCGCTCAACCCATTATCGCTACCAATTTCGGCGCCAAGCTGATGGAACGTATCCAGCAAGTAAAAAGCTGTGGCTTGCGCACAGCCGCCATCGAAGGCAGCTTTTTCGCCCTGCTGGGCCTGCTGTTTCCCTTGGCGGTGGTCTATATTTTCATCAATCCCACCGAGGAAATTTTGCGCATGGCGCCGCTGGCAGTGCGACTCTACTTTTTATCCTTTATCGGCATGGCGCTGAACATTTTTTACACCAACTATTTTCAAGCCACCCTGCAGCCCTCTAAGGCTCTCACCGTCTGCGCACTGCGCGGACTGGTGCTGTGCGTGACGCTGGCCTATCTGCTGCCTATTAAGCTGGGCGTTACCGGCATCTGGATGGCCATGCCGCTGGCCGAAACCATCACGCTGCTGATTGCAGTGATTTTGGCCCGTCTGCCGGAACAGAAACGATAAAACCTCAACGATCACGGCAGCATCTTGAACCGTTACAGCAAGAGCGCTTACTGCTACGTCATTTTTAAAAGAGCCTTGAAATGGCATGATTGTATAAAAGAAATAAAGATGAAATATGGCAAAGCGGCAGTTTCCGAAAAAGGAAGCTGCCGCTTGTTTTGATTTAGGGATTATATAAAATCATGTGCAGAATGGTAGTTTCATCTCCGATATTTCGATAAGCATGCGTCATATCGCCTCTAAATCGTATGCTCTCCCCTTTTATGACGGAAAAGCGTTTATCGTCAACCTCTATTTCCAGCCTTCCGCAAAAAATAGTTATAAATTCCGTTGTTCCCCGAAGATGCGGCTCTGACTGCCAATAACTCCCTGGTTCTAATTCCAGATAATAAACGGCAAATCTGCGGTTTTCATCATCTGGAAAAATAGAATAATTTTTTACTTTGCCGCTATCCTCTAAGAGTGGTTGTATTTCAGATGTTTTAACTATTTCATATGGAACTTTGGGACGAACTGTCAAGGCATCGAACGGTACTTTCATACCGTTTGATAATTTCCATAAAGTAGAGAGTGTTGGATTGCCTTCCCCACGTTCAATTTGAGCCAGCATACTCTTACTTACTCCACTTAATTTTGCCAATTCGTCCATGCTCAATTTGCGTTCTTCTCTAAGGCGTTTAATATTTTTTGCAACAATCAAATTCATCGTATCCAAAAAAACGCTCCTCCCTATTGACAATATAATGTACGTGTTGTATTATCAAATCGCACACGTTGCAATATAATGTACTTTTTGTTATATTATATAATTTTATCTTTGACTTGTAAAGAGAGAGACAAAAAATAATTTGTTCTATTGGCAGTTATATTTCACTATACAATTTCCATAGGAGGTAATGAACATGTTTCCTGTATCTGATTTTTTAATCTATTGTTTTGTAACCGCTTACACACCGGGCGCAAATAATCTGCTGTCTATGAGCAATGCTGCACGTCTGGGATTTAAAAAGAACTTCCGATTCAATTTGGGAATCACAATAGGATTTTTGATTGTTATGAGCGTATGTACAGCCTTTAGTTCCACTTTGTATTCAGCACTCCCGAAAATCAAAATTTTCATGCAGATTTTTGGAGCAGCTTATATGATGTATCTGGCATGGAAAGTCTGGAAAACGTCCTCTGATTTTGAAATGGAAAATGGCAATGAATCCAGTTTCCTTGCAGGAATGCTATTGCAATTTATGAATCCCAAAATCTACATTTATGCCATTACTGCAATGTCCCTTTATATATTGCCTGTATTTCATTCAACAATAGCCCTAATCTCTTTTACCCTTATTTTGACCCTGATTGGAGCTTCCGGTTCTTATGTCTGGGCGTTATTTGGTTCTGCTTTCTGCAAGTTTTTTGCCCAACATACCAAAGCCGTCAATTTTGTTATGGCATTGTTGCTCCTATATTGTGCAATATCATTATTCTTATAAACGCCAAAACTGGCCAAGTCAACGGGCGGCAAGTGAACAGACTGCAGCTTTCATAAGGGCTTTGCACCCATATCATTTTAAGAGCTATACTGTTTTAAGCTGTTCCGCTATTGCAATATATTTGGTCTCGCTTTTTTTACAAACCAAATGATATGTTACATTGGCTTCTGGATTGGTAATCGGTATAATGCTTCTTCCTTTTAGCGTGTCTGAATGATAGGCAGCGAGATTGGTCGTAAAACATGGCAGCGTTGATTTTTGTATCAGCTCCTGCATTGCAAACTCGTCTGTCTGGATAATAAATTTTGAAGCAGGCATTTTTTGTTGGCACAATTCCATCCAAAAACCAATTTGTGACGCTAACAAACAATTAAAGCCATTCAGATCTTGAAATGTCAGACTTTTACGCGACGCTAATTCATGATCAGCGGGAACACAAACGGAAAGATTTTCACGAACAATCGGAATGCAAGCGAATCCATCTATTGATATGGGATCCGTTATAATGCCGATTTCACAAATAGCGGACGTTACATTGCTAATAATTGCAGGCAACGCAGAGAGCTTGGAGGAAATCGTTTGTTCTGGAAAACACGATGACAGCAGCGGAAGCAACGACCACAGCGGCGCAGGCGCGCATGCTTCTACAGTAATCGTATGTAATTGCGCATGATAAGCCTGAACCTGCTGTACCGTATTTTGCGCAATGGTAAGCAGACTCCGCGCATGTTCCACAGCTTTTAAGCCGGTTTCATTCAATTCTATTTTATTTTTTCCCCGGGCAAACAGGGGAACGCCAAATTCCATTTCAAGATGCTGCATGGTACGCGTAATGGTTGGCTGAGATATATGCAATGCTTCGGCAGCTTTTGAAAGCGTACCAAACTCTGCAAACGCAACAAGTTGTTCTAATTCCAAAAGATCTAACATCGAGTTTCCTTCCCCACTATTCATTTTATGAATGCTGCATTTCACAATCTATATTGTACTTTCTTTCAATTACCTTGTAAACTATCAATTGTAAGAAGTTCAGCTAAAGTTTTATGAATCGTTTGAGGAGGTACCAAGATGGAATATGTAACACTAAACAACGGCGTTAAAATGCCGAAACTGGGATATGGCGTATATCAGACCCCGCCAGAGGAAACAGAGCGTTGTGTACGGAACGCAATTGAAATTGGATACCGCAGCATAGATACCGCGCAGGCCTATGGCAATGAAGAAGGCGTGGGAAAGGCTTTGGTAAAATGTGGTCTGCCAAGAGAAGAACTGTTTATTACTACAAAAATATGGATCAGCAATGCCGGCTATGAAAAAGCAAAGGCTTCTATTTCAGAATCCCTGAACAGTCTGCAAACAGATTATATTGATTTGCTGCTCATTCATCAACCATTCGGCGATTACTATGGCAGCTACCGCGCGATGGAAGAAGCCTATCAAGCGGGAACATTACGGGCAATCGGCGTTTCCAATTTTTATCCCGACCGTTATCTTGACATCGTTCATTTTTCAGAGATTAAGCCGGCCATAAATCAGGTAGAAACCCATGTTTTCCAACAGCAGAAAATTGCCAAGGAATACATGATGAAATATGGAACGCAGATTATGTCCTGGGGACCCTTCGCCGAAGGAAAAAACAATTATTTTACAAATCCTGTTTTAAAAGGAATTGGGGAACAGTATAAAAAAACACCTGCACAGGTCGCTTTACGGTTCTTGCTGCAGAGTGATGTCGTGGTTATTCCCAAATCTACACACAAAGAACGCATGGAAGAAAATTTCAACGTATTCGATTTTGCCTTATCTAACGAGGATATGAGAAACATTGAAAAATTAGACACAGGAGAAAGTCTGTTTTTCTCTCATTATGACCCACAGACTGTCGAATGGTTTATGAGCATTGTCTAAAGGAAATCCACAAGTATCCCGTTGACTGGAACATAAAGGCTTGTTAAAATAGAATAAACGGCGTGTAGCAGGATTGTGTAAAACCAGTCGATGCTGCACGCTGTTTTTGTTGCTGCGTCTTTGCAGAAAGGCATCATAAACAGCAAAGCGACGAAAGCGAGATTTATATCTAGCAAGGGAAAGGGCGAAAAAATGGAAACGGAATACCGCAAGTGGAAGCAAGAAAGGAAAACAGAACGCCGGAAATGGAAGCAAGACAGGAAGCTGGAACGCCGCAAGTGGAAACAGTATAAATTTTACCCTGTTTCCAAGCGAGCACGGGCGGCTTATCTGATTCTGTGCCTGGAAGAAGTCTTGAAATTTTATGAACAGGATTTTGAAAAATGGGAATGGGTATTAAAAAAGCTGTGGGAAATAACCACAACTTCTGATATGGAGGAATGGATTTTTCAGGTTTGTGATTTAATGCCGGAAGAGGTTTTGCCCTATTCGACTTATGAAGAATTGGAAGCAGCCCGGAAAAACAAGCCCATTTATTTTCCGTACAGCTTTACAGCGGAACAACTGACTGATTTGCAGAACTTATATCGGGAAACGGAGCATTTTCCTCTGATAGAAAGCATTCTGGACAATATCTATTTTGTTATCGCCGATGACTGGGGCGAATGTGAAACGCCCAATACGCCAACGGCACTGGCGTACATAGAAAAAACAGAACAGCTGCTGACAGAAAATCAGATTCCGCTCCCCAACGACGAACAGACCCTTAGCTTTCTTATGCGCCAAAAAGATAAGCATAGCGGAAAGCCTTTTCCTGGCGAAGTCTTTTCCATGATCGGCATTAGAAGCAACCGGCAAGCGACAAATCGGAATTTGGAGAGTACACTATGATAAACCATACAGAAGCAGATACCTATTTGCAGACCAATCCCTTTTTGGGGAAAAATCTAATATTATGGCTACTGGGAATCCTGAGCCTTTTGGGCAGTCTCTGCAGCCTGCTCTATCGTCTCTCCCCCGTTCTCACACTCTGCTTTTTGATGATTGGCGTCACGTTGGAGGTACTTTCGGCCAAAATCTTAAGCGTACACGATGAACGGTTGCTGAAATTTGTGGAGGAAACCTCTTCTTTTGTCCATAAATGCCAATCACCGCTGACGCCGTCAGAAATAACCAGCAGACTAAAATCTGAGGGGTTTCTCATCAAAGAATACCCTTACGGAAACTATCACTGCTTCCGGCAAGTCCATAAAAGCCTTCTGTTTCACCTTTTTATTTCTAATAACGATACGCCCAACTGTAAAGAGACAGAATCTTTTGCCCTGTTGTTTATGCAAAAAATGACGGAAGCAAGCGCTTCCTATGGCAGGCAATTTTTCGTCGCTTTTGAATATGGCGCGGAAATTCAAGAGAAGGCTCCAGATTTTGTGGCGCTGTGCCAAAAAGGATTTATGATGGCCAAAGACCAGGGCGTCTTCGGATTCCGAATCGCCTATGACACCCAAACAGATACCTTGTACTTTGCGGAAGCGGTCACCAGAATTATATGGAGGAAAAAAGCGCTTCAGGATCGCTATACAAGCCAGCTGTTTCAAAAGCTGTTTCTATCAGAAAGAAACTAGAAAAAGCGCCGCAATAGGCAGACTATAGGATATCAGCCAGTCCGTAAATGCGCTTGGACTGGCTGATTTTTCTTTCGTATTTTTTTGTAAAATACAACCATAGAAAAAGCATGGGGATTTTCTGTGATTTACTGATTCGCTTCGCCTAAATTCCAGCCCTCTACCCGCTGCCGGATTTCTATAAAGCTGCGGTAACGACCCTCCTGCTGCAGTAAGGTCTGATGGGTGCCCCGCTGCACAATTCTGCCGTCCTCCACCACCAAAATCTGGTCGGCCTGCTCAATGGTTGCCAACCGGTGGGCGATAGTGATGATGGTTTTTCCTCTGGTCAGTTCTGAGATAGCGGCCTGAATGAGATGCTCGTTTTCTGGATCCACGCTGGCGGTGGCTTCATCCAAAATGATGATGGGCGCGTTCTTCAGAATGGCCCTGGCAATGGAGATACGCTGCTTTTCACCGCCAGATAAGGTGCTGCCGCCTTCGCCGATGACTGTATCATAGCCCTGGGGCAACGCCATGATAAAATCGTGGCAGCATGCTTTTTGAGCCGCCGCTATCATTTCCTCCTGGGTAGCGTCCGGCTTGCCAAAGCAAATGTTGCTGCGGATAGTGTCGTGAAACAAATATACATTCTGGAAGACCATCGAAATATGCTGCAGTAAGCTGTCGCAGGTCAATTCTCTGACATCATGGCCGCCTACCTGTACGCTGCCGCTGTCCACATCGTAAAAGCGGGCAATCAGATTGCAGATTGTGGTTTTCCCGCTGCCCGACGGCCCGACTATGGCTGTAGACGTTTTTTCCGGAATGGTAAAGCTCACATCCTGCAAAATTTTTCTTTCTCCATAGCTGAAATCCACATGCTGAAAGGCCACGTCAAAGGCAGTCAGAGGAATATCCTTGCCGTCCCGATCAATGTAATTGCTGGCCTTCAAAGCCTCTAGCTGGTTCATGGCGTTGTCAATCACACCCAGCACATGGGCGCTGTCACTGATAGGCTCTAAACCGGAGAAAATGCTGAAAGAGAAAAAGACGAACATCAGCATAAGCGGCAGTGCCATCTGGCCTGTCATGCCCAGATAGCAGGCTGCGCCCGCCAAAGCCACCGAAGCGGTTTTCAGCGCCAATAAATGGAGGCAGTTGGCAGGCGTATAGCCCCACTCAATGGTCAGGCAGCTATCCCGACTGTCCCGGCAGGCTTTGGACAATGCCGCCATAGAAGCGCCGCTCTGCCCGAAAGATTTTACCACCGGCAGGCCCCGCGCATATTCTAAGGTAGCCGCCGTCAAATCCCGTCCAGCCTTGGCCGCTACCGGCGCATTTTTGACGCTGTGTCTGGAAACCAACAGCAAAAACAGAAAGGACAATGCCGCGCCCACCAGTGCAAGAACCGAAACCAATGGATGGATGACCAGCAGGCAAAGAAATATGACCAGAAAATTCAGATATCCGCCCACAAAATCGTCAACCATCCGCATGCCCATATTTTCTAATGTATGCAGACCGGTGGTAATGGAATTTAGAATATTACCGGTTTGAACCTGCTGAAAATAGCCCAGAGAAACCCGTTTCAGGGCGTCGCCGATGGCCAGACGATCCCGCGCCGCCAGCTCATAGCTGATGGTTTCCTGAAATTTGGCCCGCAGGTAGTCGAACAAAAACCGCAGGAAAATCAGCACGGCGATAAGGACAAAGCTAAGCCAAATCCATTTGACGGCAAACGCTCCATTACCGCGAGCAGCCTCCAGTAAAAGCCCCACCGTATAAGCCGCCACCATCACCGGCAAGGCGGCAAACCAAGTGAAAAAAAAAGAAAAGACGAAGCCAATGTACAGCTTTCCCTTCCATTCGCCACACCAATCTATGATTCGTTTTATCGTCTTAAACATGCTGCGCTTCCCCCTTTCCGGCGGCAGAAACCGCCCAGTCCCTGGCGCCGATATGCGCCTGCCACATGTTCCGATAAAGCGGACAATGGTCTAGCAGCGCGCCCTGTTTGCCCTGCGCTACAATATGGCCCTTTTGCAGCACGATGATATTGTCTGCTTTTTGTATCGTCGAAAGCCGATGGGCAATTACCAGCAGTGTTTTGCCTCTGGAAAGCGCAGCGATGCTCTGCTGAATTTTTTCCTCGTTCTCTGGATCGGTGAAGGCCGTGGCCTCATCCAAAATGATGATAGGCGCGTCCTTTAGTATCATACGGGCGATGGCAATCCGCTGCTTTTCACCGCCGGAAAGCCGTTTGCCTGCTTCTCCAGCCGGCGTATCATATCCCAGCGGCAGCTTTAAAATAAAATCCTCACATTGCGCCGCCCGCGCTGCGGCAAATACTTCGTCGTCGCTGGCTGTGGGCCGTCCTAACCGAATATTTTCCTTCAGCGAGCAGCTAAACAGAAAATTGTCCTGGGTTACAAAGCTGACTGTATCGGCCAATTGCTTCAGCGGCATGGTTCGGATGTCTGCGCCGCCGATGGTAATGCTGCCTGCTGTAACGTCCCAAAAGCGGGCAATCAGCTTGGCCACTGTAGATTTTCCGCCGCCGGACGGTCCTACCAGCGCTGTAAAGCTGCCCTGCGGCAAGGTCAGACTGATGCCGTGCAGCACCTCCTGTTCTGCTGCGCCGGTGTAGGAGAAGCGCACATCCTGCAGCTGCACCTCATAGCCTGCCAACGCCGCTGGCGTCTGCGGTTCCGGCAGAGCCTCCATCTCCAGATACTGCTGCAGTTCTTCTACCGTCATCTGCACCTGCTTCATACTATTGCTGAACACCTCCAGCTTGGCCAGCGAGCTTACCATGGACATGGACAGCATCACACACAGCGTAGCCTCTGCCGCAGTAATCGCACCGTTGGCGCCCAAAAATAAACACATTGGCAGCGTGCCCAGCAGCGTAGAAGGAAACAGAGCAAAGGCCAGCTTAAAGGTCACCCAGGTGGAGGTAAGCCACTTTACAACAAAGGTTTTATAATCCAGAATGGCCTTGGCATATTTTTCATAAGATTTGCCAGCCCTGCCAAAGGCCTTAATCACCTCGATGCCTTCAATATACTCGACAATGATACTGTTCATGTAAGCGTTGGACTGATTATACTTGTCAAAATTTTTCCCGCTGATTTGAAAAGTCAATATCATACAAAGCAGCGAAAAGGGCACTGTAATCAGGGAAGCCAGCGCAACGCGCCAGTCAATGACCGCCAGCGCCAGCAGGCTGACGACAGGCAGCATAATATGGCCGGTGCCTTCTGGAATCATATGGGCCAAGGGCGGCTCGATATCCTCAATCTTATCCACCATAATATTTTTGATTTCCCCGATGGAATGGGCTTCTACTTCTCCCAATGGCGCATGCAGAAACCGGTTGGCCACCTGCAACCGCAGATTTTCTAAAATATGATAGGCGGCATAATGGGACAGGCCGGTGGATAACCCAAAAAACACCACCTTGATGCCGTAGGCCAGCAAAGCCAATCCGCACCAACGGACAATCAGTGGGGCAGACAACGCGTTATCCACAAAAGCCGCAATCAAGCGAAACATGCAATAATAGGGAAATAAACCGGCAACCACACTGATGACCGAAAGCACCACCGAGCCAGTCAGTTTTCCGCCACTATCCTTAGCATAAGTCAACAGGCAGGCAAACCAGCCGGCTTTTTTTGTTTGTGTATGCATTACTCAAACACTCCTTTCAAATAAAAAATAGATGATGCCAATCGACATCATCCTTATCATATAACACGTTCTTGTTTTTCTCTGCTCCAGGTCGTCGGTTTGGTCCCGATTGGACCGACCTTTTTGTCTCACTTGCGACGGCTGCGATACTCGGTGGGCGACAATCCCATCACTCTCTTAAAGGCCATCGAAAATTTGCTGGGACTGTCATAGCCCACCTGTCCGGCAATTTCTGTTATGCTGAGCTTGCGCTGCTGCAGCATAACGGCAGCCTGATTCATGCGGTATTGCAGCAGCCAACCGCCGATGGTATTGCCGTAAATGGATTTAAAGCAGCGCTTCATAGGAGTCAGCGGAATTTCAAATTGCTGGGATAATTCCTCCTGTGTGAAATGCTCTGCCAGATGCTCCACTAAAAATCGCTGTATCGCTTTCGTTTTTTCTACCTGCGTTTTATAAAAATAGGGCTTTTCCACTTTGGTTTCTGCAAATTCCAGAGCCTCCAGATACAGCAGCAGCTCCAGAATTTTCACCTTAAAATACGGCCGTTTAATCTGCTCCGGCACTGCATATAAATCGGCAAAAATATGCTCAATGGAGCTGGCTCTGTGCAGCACCACCGGATAACGGTCCTGGCAAAATTTTTCCCGCAGTCTTTGCAAATCAACAGGAAACTCCTTGATTTCCAACGGCAGCGACCGGCAGGCAATCGCCAAGTCAAAGGACACCATGGCTCCGTGATAATGGGAAAGCGGCATCTCAAACCGTCCGGTATGGGTTAAGCGGCAATCCAGCTTCAAATCGCCCGCCTCTACATAGGAATAGGCTTCGTTCTTGGCCATATATTCCAGCCGTCCTTCCCGACAATGGTCAATACAAAATACATCTCGGTCAGGCTGAAAGGCCGAATCAAAATAGCGCATGTGAAAATCGTTATAGGCCAGCGTAACGCCGGGAAATACGTCATACATAGTCAGCGTTCCGCTGCCGGTTTCATTCTGAAACTGATAAACAACACCGCCGTCCCGTTCCCCAATCTGACGGCACTGGTCACAGTGCAACATAGATCCATACATGCTTCTCCCGCCTTTTCAGATAGTTTTTTCTTCTTTTTATTACGGTTTGCTAACTGCATTGTAAAAAAATTTTACCTTAATTTAATAAAATATCTCTTATATTGCGCTTTGTCTATTCCATTTGGTTCACATTGTCTCATTTGGACAGCTTTATCATAGCACAAACATCTCCTGCCGGCAATGTCAAAAAACCGCTTTTGCCGATATGGGACGTTCAGCAAAAGCGGCTCTTCATCTGCAGTCAATTTTTTCTCAGGCCAGTTTCCAGTTGGCGGCCTCCTGGCGCAAGCCGATAAAATCAGCATAGATGCCTTTTTCCTGCAGCAATTGCTCATGAGTGCCCCGCTGTACAATTCTGCCGCCGCTCAGCACCAAAATCTGCTCGGCATGGCGCACCGTTTTCAAACGATGAGCAATCATAATGATCGTTTTATCATGGGTTAACGCGTCGATGGCAGCCTGCAGCTCCGCTTCGTTTTCCGGATCCACGCTAGCGGTCGCCTCATCTAAAATGATAATAGGCGCGTCCTTTAAAATAGCTCTGGCAATGGAAATCCGCTGCTTCTCGCCGCCGGATAAGGTGCCGCCGCCCTCGCCGATAACCGTATCATAGCCATCAGGCAGGCTCATAATAAATTCGTGGCAGCAGGCCTTTTTAGCTGCCTCCACCACCTGGGCGTGGGTAGCGTCCGGCTTGCCGAACTTCATATTATTCTCAATGGTATCCTGGAATAAATACACATTCTGAAAGACCATTGAAATATTTTTCATCAAGCTATCCAGCTTATAGGCCCGCACATCGTGACCGCCTATGGTAATTCGACCGCCGTCCACATCCCAAAAACGGGCAATCAGATTGCACAGCGTCGTTTTGCCGCCGCCGGACGGTCCTACCACAGCTGTGGTGTTTTTTTCCGGAATCGTAAAGCTGACGCCGTCTAAAATTTTGCGGTCGCCATAAGAGAAGCTGACGTTCTCAAAGCAAATATCTCTATGGGCCGGCGTCAGTTCCTGTCCTTCAATATCCATCACCGGCGTATCGTCGATAGAATTGGCTTTGTCCATGGCAGCGCCCAGCATCTGCAGATTGTCGGACATATTGCCGGCGCTTTCCAGTTCCCGATAAATCATAAACGATACGATTAACATCAACAGGCACCGCTCGATTGGCAAGGTACCGGCTGCATAAAAGCGCAGGGAGCTGACAACAAGCAATACGCTGAATAGCTGCACCACTATCTGCCGCACCGCCGAATAAGGAACTAACGAGCGCTCCAGAGACAAAGCGCGGTCACAGCTTTCCGCTACCCGTTTCTGCACGGCCTGATTGTTGTCCCTTTCTAATCCGTAGGCTTTCACTACGCCCATACCCTGAATATATTCCAGCACCGCCTCCACCAGATTTTCCTGGGCCTGCTGCCGGGCTGGGCCGGTCTTTTGCATGGCCCGCTGCGACAATTCAGTAACCAGCAAATAGCAGCCAATACCGGCCAGAGAAAGCAGTCCCAACCGCCAATCGGCTATGGTCAGCATCAGACACAATGCCACTGTATTGAGAAAGCCGCCGATTACCATTACCAAACAACGAGCGGCATTGTTTTCCACATCGCCCAGCGTGGTGGTAACCACCGCCGTGATATTGCCCAAGCTGTTTTTATTGAAATAGCCCATGGGGATATAACGCAGCCGATCCCCGATATGAATGCGCTTCTTCGCCACCATAAAATATCCGGTTTCCGTTTCCATGTTGGTGGAACAATAGGAGCACAGGATTTTTCCTGCCACAGAAACCAGCATAATGGCCACCACTGGCCACAGGTTTCCCAGCTCTGCCCCAATCACCATATCCAGGGTCAATAGCAGCGCCATAAACTGCAAAGCGGAAAAAACAGCCCCTGCAAAAGCTACCAGCATGGATTTTATCAAAAGTCCGCGGCGGCTGCCCGCAAAGTCAAAGATTTTTTTCAGTATACCAAACATTGCCACTCCTCCTTTCAGGCTGCATCCTGCGTGCCCAAATAGGCCTTCCACATTTGCCCGTAAAGCGGACAATCGGCCAGCAATTCTTCCTGTCTGCCCCGACCTACAATCTGACCCCGTTCTACCACCACAATCTGATCGGCATTTACGATGGTAGACAGACGATGGGCGATCACAATCAGCGTTTTTCCCTTTGTCAAGGCATAAATGGCCCGCTGAATCAGCGCTTCATTTTCCGGATCAATGCTGGCCGTTGCCTCGTCTAAGATGACGATCGGCGCGTTTTTCAGCATGGCCCGGGCAATAGAAATCCGTTGCTTTTCACCGCCGGAAAGATGCCCGCCGCCTCCGCCGCAAACGGTGTCATAGCCCTGTTCCAAAGCGCGGATGAAGCCGTCGCAGCCCGCGGCCTTCGCCACTGCTTCCACCTCGGCATCGGTGGCGTCTAACCGGCCCAGGCGGATATTTTCCCGCACCGTACGGTCAAACAGATAATTGTCCTGAGACACATAAGCAATTTGGCTGTTCAGCTGCTCCAACGGAATTTGCCGCAAATCAACGCCGCCCAGGGTGATGCTGCCGCCGGTCACATCCCACAAACCGGCAATCAGCTTGGCAATGGTGGATTTACCGGAGCCGGAAGGCCCCACCAACGCTGTAACTGTGCCCGGCTCGATAGTCAGATCAAGGCCATGCAGGATTTCATTCCCTTCCTTTCCGTAGCGGAAGCGAACCTGCTGCAAGACGATGCGCTGTCCGTCCAGCGCCGCCTTCTGCGTGGGCCGAATCAGCTCTGGTCCCTCCAAAATTCCGGCAATTTCCGCCACATTGGTGCCAACCACCGCCAGCTCATCCACAAAAGACATAGCGGCCAAAAGCGGCCCTGTCAACCCCAGCGACAGTACAATAATCGTTAAAAAATGGTCAGCCGATAAGCTGCCGCCAGACCAGAGCAACAGTCCCACCGGCAAAATGGGCAGCAGCACCGCCGGCGTTACCGACTGCATGGTTGCCATGTATTTTTGATTATCGGCCATCCAATCTACATAGTATTGGGCATTGTCGGTCACCGCATCAGCGTATCTTCGATAAGAACCTGCACTTTGACTGAAGGCCTTCACCACCTGGATGCCGCCCACATATTCTACAATGGCGTTGGCCATGCGGCGGCCTGTCTCCACAGCGCCCTGCCAGCGCACCGCATAGGTTTTGCTGCTTTGAGAGGCCACCAGCAGACCAATCATCGTTGTCAACAGGCTGGCCAAGCCCATCCGCCAGTCTAACGCAAAAATATAAACAGCAATGGCCAAAGGCACCAAAATATTGGAGGTCATTTCCGGAATGAGATGGGCCAATGTCGGTTCCATCCCCTCCACCCTATCCACAATGGTAGTCTTATACTGCCCCGAAGGCGTATCCAAAATGGTTCCCATCGGCATACGGGATAATTTGGCCAGCAGTGCCTTGCGCAGCTCCCGCAGGGTGTGATAGGTAGCCGTATGGGACAGGGCTGTCGAGCAGGTCGAAAAAACAGCCTTCCCCACATAAGCGGCCAGCATCATACCGCAAAAGGGCAAGCATTGCTGCAAACCTGCTCCGCCAAGCAATAAGCCAATCATAGCAGCAATGCAGAAATAGGCAGCCATGCTACAGGCCACACCCAACACCGCCAATAGTACTGCGCCGTAAAAGCCGTTATGATAAGGCGCCGCCCAGGTCCATAATTTGGCAAAGGGCGATGGTTTCTTTGTTTCTTCCATAAATAGAACTCCTTTCATTAGTTTCAGCTAACTGTCTGAGAAAAAATCGGGAATCCCAAATCAGGAAATTCCCAAAATCTTAAACCAACCAGCAGAATAAAATTCACGCAGTCTGTCCATATAGGCATAGGCCTTCTCACGGGGCATATCGTGCCGTATCGTTTCAAACATACCGTTAAACAACGCGCTGGATAAAATATGAATGAGACTGTCATCCATATCCCGAACCGGAAGCCCTTCCTCCTGCATACGATCCAGCAGCCGCCGACCCGATTCGGACTCGATGTCAATCAGGGTATCCAGATAGTGTTCATATTTTGTGCCAGCTGCATGGCACAAAATCAGCTTAAAGGCGTCAAAATGGTCGTAAATATAAGCCATCATCCAGGCCGCGCTGCCATCGGATACCTCCGGCAAGCCTGCTAACTGACTTTGCAGCGGTTTTTCCGCAAAAGCACGCTGCTGCTCCCGATAGGCCGCCTCCAAGGTATCGGCAGGCTCCTGCACCAAAGCGTCCAGCAGCGCCGCCTTATCGGTATAATAGCGGTACAGCGCGCCGGTTGTAACGCCTGCCGCCGCTGCAATACTGCGCATAGACGCACCTTGAAAGCCCCGCTCCAAAAATTCCTGTTTTCCTGCTTCTAAAAGTTTTTCCGCTAATTTTTCATTGACCGGTCTCATAGGTACCTCCTAAAAATAACGTTGTTATCTGATAACAACGTTATTTTAAAACTGATTTGGTCATTTGTCAAGCAGCAATTACAAGAAACCTATAAAAAAATTTCTGAAAAGACTTGACCAACTATTGAAAACATGATATGATACCAAAGTCGTCAACGACAAGCGGGCGTGGCGGAATTGGCAGACGCGCTAGATTCAGGTTCTAGTGGGAGCAATCTCGTGGAGGTTCAAGTCCTCTCGCCCGCATTGGAAAGAGTTCGAGCAATCGGGCTCTTTTTTATTTTTCTTTTTTATCATTCCTCTTTCAGTACAAATAAAAAGCAGGCACCTTGCGCTTGCCAGGTGTCTGCTTTGTGGTTATCGTTTTTTCTTTTTGGCCGGCTGTTGGCTGTTCTGTTTTTGCTGCTTGCGCTTTTCGGCATTGGCGGCAATGGCTTCTGCTTCTCGCTTATGATAATCGCGATAGTACATATAAAAAGCCAGAAAGCAAGAGCCGATGGTTAGGAGCCGGTAGCAGACAAAGAATACTTTGCCTGCGTCGCCGTCGCCTAGCAGATTGCCCCATCCTTGATTTAGCCCTACAACCAGAACCAGGGGCAGTAAAAACCATAAGTGGCCTGTTGCTTTTGTTTTTACATATTTTAAACCGAGAAAGGCTGCGAAAAAAGCGACTAAAATATAATCAAAACCGGTGGTAACTGCGGTTTGCAAATAATCCAGCATGGGCAATCCTCCATTTTATATTTCTGCCTTTGCTACTACTCTGTTACGGCTGCGTCAAAGTAATGGTGCGGGCGTTGTTGTCATAGCTGACGTCTAGCCCCAACCCTTCTGCGACAGCCCGCAGCGGAATCATGGTACGGTCGTTGATGATTTGGGATGGTGTATCAATGGTGACGGCTTCTCCATTGACTTGAATGGTGGCAGACTGAATGGGCACTTCTACCAGACTACCGTTATAGGTAATATAGGCTGTCTGTGTATTGCCGTTCCAGTCCACAGTGCCGCCCAAGGCTTCGGCAATAAACCGCACCGGAACCATGGTACGGTCGTTCACAATCACCGGAGCCACGTCCATTTGAGAAGCAACTCCGTTTTTCAGCAACGTTTTGCTGTCAATGGTGAGCTGTACTTTTTCATCTTCTACAAATTTTAACTTCAGCGTTGTTTCAAAACCATCGTAAGAAGCCTTTACAAATCCTTCTTTGGTTTCACCCAGGGTGCCGATGGTCAGCTTGCCGTTTTCGTCGATGGTGCCGTCAAAACCTTCTGTGCTCCACTGCAATGCGCTTGGATGCACGTCTTTGGTGGTGCCGTCTGTCAACGTGACTTTGGCGCTAAGTTGATGTACGCTGCCATCAGCGTATTGTTTTTGGTCAATCGCCAAGGTTAAGTCTTTTAATCCATCTTTGCCGATGATGGTAACAGGCAAGGTGGCCTTGCTGCTGCCATTGACGGCAATTAAGTTGGCGGTGCCGGCTTGGGTAGCTGTGAATTTGTTGCCGTTCACGGTGCCTAAGCCAGTTTCTTCCGACAATTCAATCACACTGGTATCGGTAACTGGATTGTAATACTGGTCGTAGGCTTTGAAGGTGTATTCGGCGGTTTCTCCAATCAACAGAGTTTTACTGCCATTGATGAAAATACCTTTGATTAATCCGGCCGGCGCGGTGGAGAACAGGCCCAAGCCTTCTACCACGCTGCGTTCTGCGCCGTTGCTTTCTGGATTGATAACGCGAACCCGCTCAGTTTCCGCCAAAGGACGGCTTACCATGGTGGTGGAGCCGCCGCCGTCCAGGTTGACTGCCTTCCACACGCCCAGTTTGGTCATCAGCAGAGAAAGATTGCCCAGTGTAATGCCTTTGCTGGCTGTTGTACGGCCTTCTACTGCTACGATATAGACGGTTTTCCCGTCTTTGGAAATACCGGCGGCGGTTCTGGCCCGTACGCCGCCTAAGGCCGACAAGTCTTTGGTATAGGCAACGGTCTGTCCATTATCCACTAACAGCGCATGGCCGCCAATAACCATATCCCAATCTTTTTCCGGCTTATAGTTGTAATTGATCTGAATGGTATCACCAATGTGCATATTTTCTTTTAAATAGTCGGCTGCACCGCCGTCGCCGTGCAGAATGTAACAGCCTTCTGGTACTGCGCTGTCAAAGCCGCCGTCAAAGGCCACGTCAATGACCTGATTGTCCTTTACCAGCACTTCAGAGGGAACGCCCACGTAGGAATCCATGCCCCGTTTGCTGCCGCCCCAAATATCGCTGTATAGATGGAGCCGGCCAATATGACTGTGCAGCCCAGTGGTTTCTTCCCAGTAGAAAGTTTTATTCAAGCCGGATAAATTGCGCTTTTCTCCGTTGGCGGCGGTGACGCTGCCGCTGAAGGAAAATTCATCAATATAAGCGGTGCGGTCTGACGTAATGCCCAGGCAATACACCCCTGTCAGAAAAGACTGGGAAGAAACCAGTTCTCCATCGATAACGGTGGTACCAATGGGCGCGCCTTCTGCCTTCATGTTATAATAATCGCCGTTGACCATGGCAATGGCATCGGTGCGGTTGGCCATGGCTGTTACAGTAGAACGCTGAGTAAACAGCCCCTTGCCCGGCACCACCTCCAACTGCACATAAGGGTCGGTCAAATCCACTTCAATGACTGCCGCTTTAACCATACCGTCGGCAATATCCCAAGTGTAATTCTTTAAAACCGCGCCGGAGGTGATTGGCGATGAGCTGGTCATCGTCAAGGTATTGGTAGCTGCCGCCGCCGGCATACAGGACATCAGCAGGATGGCGCCTGTCAGCAGCAGACTGATAAACTTTTTCATGTTTTTCTGCTCCTCTCATCTGTCATTTGAAATCTTGAAAACTATTTTCTATTATAACACGCCCGGTGAAAATTACCAACCCTCAGTTATTGGAAAATTTTCTTTTCGTAAAATATCACCTTTTCTGCCGCCGCTGCATACTGTATCAATATACCAAATGCTATTCAATTTCAGAAAGAGGTGTCTGTCATGTCTCTTACTGCAGGTCAGAAGCAATACTTGCTGGAGCTGCTCAGCCATGAATATGTATTAACTGCCGAACAGCAGCCCATTGTCCGTCAGGCCATTTGCCGCTATGCCACCACAGTGTACGACCAGCAGGAACTGGATTTTTTAGTTTCTCTACCTCAAAGCCTAGCCATCTGTCTCTATTATCAATGCGGAAAACAGAGCTTTGCCCGCCAATATGGCCTTTGGCTCAACTGTCTGGAGCACAGCATTTTTCAGGAAATGGACGGCTTAGAGGCCGTGCTGCTAAATCCCGACCCCACCGGCAGTGAAAAGCTGTTGGCCCTTGTGCGGCAGGACGACCAAACCTTAGAGGCCATTCCGCTGCCGCAGCTTCCATTCAGCAATCAACCGCACGCCGCCGGCTGTTCCCGCTGGACATTACGGGAAGCCAGAGACTCCATGAGCCAATTTTTACAGTATGCCCATAGCGGCGCCAACTGCCAGGAGGAAGCCGAAGCCTTGAGCTGGTGCGACTTGCTGCAGCAGGCCCGCCTTTTTACTATGGTGAAAGAAACCTATCTGTTCACCGCTTACAGCAAGGGCTTGCCCCGTCCCAGCGGCTGGCAGCAAATGGGGCAACTGCCAGCGGTAAAAAAACGGCCTGCACCAACGCCGCACAGTTGGATGTATCAACCGCCGGCCCATCCCTTTGCGCCGGAACGGAAGCTGATGCAGCAAATGAAGCAATCCTTCTCCGCATTGCAGCAACGGCCATTTCATTTGCCGGAATTTCCGGCACCGCCGCGGCTCAAATTGGGCGCTCTGCCGCCATTTCCATTCCAGTCTCCAAGAAAATAATCTTAACGGGATTGGCCCATATTTCTTAGAACCGCTTCCGTATAAAAAGGATACTGCACTCCACCTCTGCCATGTGCGGAATGCAGTATCCTTTTCTTCTTGACGACTCTTTTGTTACTATAACAAACTTCTTGCAAAAAAGCAAGGAACTTGTCTGAAATAATGGCATTTTGTCAAAAAACTTTTTTATCTGCGACTGCGATGCAGGCCTTGCCGTTCCAGTTTTTCCACAATGGCGCCGATGTCCTTGCGGTCCTGCTGGATAACCTCCATCTGCTGCTCGTAAAGAGCTGTAATCAGGTTGACCATTTCTTCTGTTTTATGCAAAGTATCGGCATAAAGCTGCAAGGCGTCTCTGGTTTTTTCTTCTAAAGTAGCTTGGGCAATCTGCTGAGCTTCCTTCAACGATTCCTTCAGCTCCGCTTCACGGGTTTTACGGTATAACTCAATCTCGCCGTCCAGCTCCTTGCGCAGGTTTTCCGCCTGCTGCCGCACGTCTTCCAGAAGGGCTTCCCCTTCCTGCCGGGCTTCAGCTAAAACGCCTTCCCGGCTGTCCTCCAGCTCTTTGCGGGCGGCTTCCAGCTCCTGCCGCCGTTCGTTCAGCGTCATGCTGACAATTTCCTCGGCTTCTGCTTTTACCTTGGCCTCATAGGCTTTGGCTTCACTTAAAATTTTCTCCGACTCTTTTTTTGCCTCTGCCGCCGCTTCCTCTAAAGTGGAGGTACGCACCACTTCCGCCTCCTCTATCATCTGTCGGGCTTGCCAGGCGGCATTTTTCAGAATTTGCTCTTTGGTCATCTGCACCGTTGATAAATCCAGCTCCACCTGATCATCCAGGTGCAAGTCGGCGCTGTGAAAGGCCAGCAAATCGGCCAGCAAATCCAGCAATTCATTCCGGTCTACCTGCACCTTATCCTTTTGCAGCAAAGGAGATTTGCATTCATTTTTGATATATGCCTCATAATCGGCCAGTCTTTGGCACATTTTTTTACTGAACTCCGCTTCCATTTCTGTTCCTCCTACAGCCTTATAAATAGCACAATTCTATAATAAACTGTTCCAGCAATTCTTCTCCATTGCTTGTGGTAGATTTCAGCTCTACCTCTATCTGCAAAAGCCGCTCCAGCGCGATAACCAACTGGGGCATACTGAAACGCTCCGCTTGCCGGATACTTTTTTTTATCACAAAGGGATGCAGCTTAGTTTTTTCTTTTATCTGCCCCTCGTTATAACCCATACTGCGATAATCCTTCACCAGCAATAAATTGCGAAAATGGCGGGACAAAAACCCCAACAATTGAAAGGGCGATTGGCCCAGATAAAGCATATCCTTCAGCACCTGCAGCGCTTCGCTGCCTTTTTGATTGCCAATGCTATCCGACAAAGCAAAAATATTAGCCTCTACGGTTTTGGTCACGATATCCTGTACATGCTGCAAGGTAATCACTCCATCCTCACAACGGTACAAAAGCAGCTTCTGCAGTTCCTGCTCCATAACTTGTAAGTCAAAGCTGTTAATGGCGCTGAGATATTCCAGCGCTTGCTTATCAATGCTGCGACCTGCGGCTGCCACATATTCGGCAATCCACCTTTCCAGCACCTTCCCCTTTAGCGGCGCAAATTCTACCTGCACAGCCTTCTCTTGCAGCTTCTTGTTCAGCGCGCCGGTCTTTGCCAAGGGGCTGTCGCTGCAAAACACCAAACAGCATTGCGGATTGGGCTGCTCCAAATACTCCAACAAATATTGCAAATTGCTCTGACCACTTTTATCGTTTTTGGGAATGGATAAAAAGGACAAGGGCCCCTGCACAATCAGCAAACGGCGCTGGGCCATAAAGGGCAAATTCATAGCCAGCTCTGCAATCTGTTTGGGTGTACATTCGGCGCCCGATAACAGGTCTTTATTGAAATCGGCCAGTTCCTTCGGCAATAGTTGCTGCTCCAGTGCCTTTAAAGCCTGCTGCAGCAGCAATCGTTCTTCGCCATAAAAGAAATAAACCTCATGGACCTCTCCTTTATGCAATTGTTGAAGAAGAGTATGGTAGTCCATGAGATTGTTTCCTTTCTATATTAGTCTGTACCGATGCTGTCTCTATGCGGTATTGGCTGTCCGTTGCGGAAATCCAGGTATCCGATGCTGGAAAAACACTGTCCTTAACGGCGTCCGTTGTGATTGCGGCTGCTGGTTAAGGTTTTTTTGGCCGGTTGTTTGGGATGTTCTACGGAGTTTACCAAATTATCGTACTGATTGCGTCTTGCCGGCGCTGCCGGAGCCGCTGCACGGCCTGCCGCCCGTTTGCGCTGGGCGCGGCGAATATTGTTGACAATGCGGCTGCAAATAGAAGCAATATAAACCACCGAAAGCAATATGGCTACTAAGAACACCCAGTTAATAGGCTTGCGCGCATCATCCAACGCAATCAACGGAACCTCATGAATCACGGCTCCATCCACCAACACTTCTAAAGCGCCCACCTGGCTGTCCTTTTTGATGGGCAATTCAATATCGGTTAATTTGCGCTGATAGGAAACGATGGAGGCATTGTCGGTAGACTGAATGACGCTGTAGTCCTCACCGGCCACCACCCGCACCTGTTTATTTTCGCCAAACTGCAGCGTGGTTTCCAGATTATCCTTCTGCACCACAGGCACAATTTTGGTATGATCAAAACCATAATTTAAAACAGTCTTCATATTTTGAAAAATAGATTCATCGGCTACACCCAAGATAACGCCGATAAGCTCTCGACCGTCCTTCTGCGCCGAAGCCACTAAAGTGCGCTGGGCTTCGTTGCTGTTGCCGGTTTTAATGCCCGTTGCTTCCGGCATGATACTAAACAGCTTGTTGGTGGTAGGCAGCGATTTTACATAACTGACACCGTTCCAATCCACCTGCTGAATAAGCACAATTTCCCGGAAGGTTTCATTTTTCATGGCATAACAGGCCAGCTTGGCCATATCCTCCGCCGTTACCAGATGGCCGTCTTCATCCAGGCCATGGGGATTTTTGAAGGTGGTGCTGGTCATGCCCAAGGTCGTGGCTTTTTCATTCATCTGATTGACAAATTTTTCAGCCGAGCCGCCCACTGCGTCTGCCACTGCATAAGCGGCGTCGTTGGCCGAAGCCACCATCATCACTTCTACCAATTGCCGCAACGTATATTTTTCACCTTTTACCAAATGCACCGTCACAGCACCTGTAGTACCAAAATCGGGCAGCTCTGGCACTGTAACCGTTTCGTCCAGCTTGCCGCTTTCAATGGCCAGAATGGCCGTCATGATTTTGGTGATGCTGGCTGGCGCACACTGCTGCTGATAGTTTTTTCCAAACAAGATTTCCCCTGTGCTGCCATCCACTACAATATAGCTGGTAGCGCTGATATCAGGCACCGATGTGGTAAGCACATCGGCCATAGCCTCCTGCGGCAGCATCATATATAGCATTGTCATCATCAAAAAAATTGCCGTTATTCTTTTACGCATCATATTCCACCTTTTCTACCAATATTTCTATCGCATACTTTCTTTCATTATAAGTCTCACAAAGCTATCCTATTTTCATACATATAAGGTCAGACTTTATTATAACATAAAAATTACAAAATGGTAAAAATTTTTTCTGGTAATTCTTACAAAAGTGCATTTTTTCTCAAAAATTTTTCTATGGACAAGCCTTTTTCTACTTAATAGGTCTTGTTCTTATGATTTTCTTCTTTTATGATATGCAAAAAGTATTGCAATGCCGCTTTTCGCATGGTACACTGACTATAATTAAATAATGTAAAAAGTGAGCCGGTGCCGTTCTTTCTTTCATACTCCGCATATATGCACAAGAAAGGAACGGATAATAGGGAAACAGGTGCAAGGCCTGTACGATCTCGTCACTGTATGTAACGAGCGCGCTATCTATGTCCAAAAGGACAGTCACTGATACAAATTGGGAAGACGATAGTCCGTGATGACTTACGAGTCAGGAGACCTGCCGGTCGCTGGTACGGGAATAGCCAGCTATTCCAAATCACGAGGACTTGATTGTACCCTTTGCCAATGGCATGTTTTCGTCTTTGCCGGCGGCATTTCTCCGTCGTGGTTATCCTTGGATAACCGCTTTTTTGTGTTGCCAATTCCCGTACCTGAGTTTGCTGGTGTAAATTTTAGATATACAGCATCAGAGAAACGAAGCATAGGCTTCGCTTTCACAAAAACAAAGGAGGAATTACCCATGAAAATGAAAAAACTGCTGGCTCTGTTGCTGGTGTGCGCCATGTTCGCTATGCTGTTCACCGGCTGCACCGGTACATCCAACAAAACAGACACACCGGACACAGACGCAACCAATGTGTCCAGCACCGTAGACGGAGAAGAGGAAGAAAATTATGACACCGGCGACGCTTCGCTGGACAATCCCCGCAATCAGGATGAAATCGGGGAACAGGAACTGCTGGTTGTCAGCTTCGGCACCAGCTACAATGACAACCGCCGTTTCACCATCGGCGCTATTGAAAACGCCATGGAAGCCGCTTTCCCAGACTACTCTGTGCGCAGAGGCTTCACCAGCCAAATTATCATTGACCATGTGCAGAGCCGTGACGGGGAAACCATCGACAACGTGGGCCAAGCCTTAGACCGAGCTGTAGACAACGGTGTAAAAACACTGGTCATCCAGCCTACCCACTTAATGAACGGTTATGAATATAACGACTTGGTAGACGAAGTGGCCCAGTATGCCGACGCCTTTGAAGCCATCTCCATTGGCCAGCCGCTGCTGACCTCCGACGCCGATTTCCAAACCGTTGCCCAAGCTATGGTAGAAGCTACCGCCCCCTACGACGACGGCAAAACAGCCATCTGCTTTATGGGCCATGGCACCGAAGCCGACTCCAACGGCGTTTATGCCAAAATGCAGCAGCTACTCAGCGACAGCGGCTATGCCAACTACTATATTGGCACTGTAGAAGCCACACCATCGCTGGAAGACGTACTGGCCTTGGTGCAGGCCGGCGACTATGAACGGGTCGTTTTACAGCCCATGATGATTGTTGCCGGAGACCACGCCAACAACGATATGGCAGGCGATGAAGAGGACTCCTGGAAAACAGCTTTCCAAAACGCCGGTTATGAAGTAGAATGCATCGTGTCCGGTCTTGGTGAATTGGAAGCCATCCAGCAGCTTTTGGTAGAACACGCCCAGGCTGCCATCGATGAACTGAACTAAAAAATAAACATACACAGAGCAGGCCAGAAGTATCCGCTTTTGGCCTGCTCTGTGTAGAAAGGTGTAATCATCTATGAAAACTTTCAAACTGACAACAATTCTTCTGCTGTTGGCGGCTCTGCTATGCACCGCCGGCTGCAGTTCCGACAAAGATTCCCAGCAAAACAGCCAGGTGGCCACCGCCGACCAGATGACCACCGTGGAAAATGTGGTGGACGAGGATATGGTTCCCATCTATGGCGACGCCTTAAAGGACGGCGTTTATCCGATTACCGTCGACTGTAGTTCCTCTATGTTTAAAATCACCAACTGCGAACTGACCGTACAAAACGGCCAGATGACCGCAGTGCTGTACATGGGCGGCACCGGCTACACCAAAGTGTTTATGGGCACCGGCGAAGAAGCCACCCAGGCTCAGGAAGCCGACTATATCCCCTATGTAGAAACCGCCGATGGCGTACACACCTATACCATTCCGGTAGAATCGCTGGATATGGGCATCAACTGCACAGCCTTCAGTAAAAACAAAGAGCTATGGTATGACCGTACGCTGGTATTCCGAGCCGATTCGCTGCCGCTGGACGCTTTTCAGGACAGCGCCATCACCACAGCAAACAGTCTGCAACTGGCTGACGGCACCTATACCATCGACGTGCAATTAGAAGGCGGCTCCGGCAAAGCCAGCGTCCAGTCGCCGGCCCAGCTGCGGGTAGAAAACGGCGCTGCTTATGCCACCATCATTTGGAGCAGTTCCAATTATGATTATATGAAAGTGGACGATGTGCAGTATCTGCCGCTCAACACTGACGGCAACTCCACTTTTGAAATTCCGGTAACGGCCTTTGACCGCAAGGTGCCAGTGCTGGCCGACACCACCGCCATGAGTACGCCCCACGAAATTGAATATACCCTGTATTTTGATGCAGCAACTATTGAGAGTGCCCAATGAAACAGCAGCCTTTGACGCGGCTCCCGCTGTTTGTTCTCTTGCTCTGCCTGCTGCTTGCCGGCTGCGGGCAGCACACGACGAGCCAGCAAACAGCCTGGGACAATCTGCAATTTGATTACAGCCTGAAGCTGACCTATGCCGACCAATTTGCAGTGGACTATTATCAGGGCGGCTATGCCAAAATCACCATCGGCGGCACCGACACCTATCTGCTGGTGCCGGAAGGCGCTGCCGTGCCAGACCAATTGCCCGATACCGTAACTGTGCTGCAGCAGCCCTTAGACAGCATTTATCTGGTAGCTACCTCGGCTATGGATTTGTTTCGGGAGCTGGACGCTCTGGACGCTATCAGTCTCTCCGGCACTGACGCCGCCGGCTGGTATATCCCCCAGGCGCAGCAGGCCATGGAAGAAGGCCGCATCACCTACGCCGGCAAATACAGTGCACCTGACTACGAAGTGATTTTATCGCAGGATTGCGATTTGGCTCTGGAATCCACCATGATTTATCACACGCCGGAGGTAAAAGAACAACTGGAGAAATTCGGCATTCCGGTGTTAGTAGAGCGCTCCAGCTATGAAAGCCACCCCTTAGGCCGTATCGAATGGCTCAAGCTGTATGCCGTTCTGTTAGACAAAGAAGAGACCGCAGAAGCCTACTTTTCCGAACTGACCGACAAACTGTCGCCGGTCTTGGAGCAGCCCAACACTGGTAAAACGGTAGCTTTCTTTTATATTACCTCTAATGGTGCTGCCAACGTGCGCAAATCCGGCGATTATATCGCCAAATCCATCGAGCTGGCCGGCGGTCAATATATTTTTTCCGACTTAGCATCTGAGGACGGCAACGCCTTGTCCACCATGAATATGCAAATGGAAGCCTTCTATGCCGGGGCCCGAGATGCCGACATTCTGATTTACAACAGCGCCATCGACGGCGAACTCCAGACCATGGACCAGCTTTTCGCCAAAAGCTCGTTATTGAAAGACTTTCAAGCCGTCAAAACCGGCAACGTCTGGTGTACCGGCAAAAATCTGTTTCAAGAAAGCCTGGGCTTGGGCGACCTGATTACCGATTTACACACCATCCTGACCGCCGACGAATCAGAAAACCTACAGCTAACTTATCTGCATCATGTACAGTAATTTTTTGTTCTTTTATCAAGCTTTAGAAGATGTTTCATGCCCGGCGCTCTTTTGGTCTGGTACGAAACAAAAGCGGCTATGGGCGGCAATTCGCCGCCCATCTGCCAGAATAGACGATTGTAAAGGAACCCTAATGTCATTTCATTACATACAGGAAAGGAATGAGCCCCATGAGAAATACTTACGCCAGAATTTGCAGCGCCTTTCTTTTGCTGATGGTGCTGCTGGCGGCGCTGGCTGTTTGGAACATCAACGCTGGCAGTGTGCATTTGACTGTGCCGGAGATTTTGCGCATTCTCTGCAGCCAGCCCGATGATTCCACCAACTATCATATCGTTTGGGATATTCGCCTGCCCCGCATTCTGGCCGTCGTTCTTCTGGGCGGCGCGTTGTCGGTGTCCGGTTTTTTGCTGCAAACTTTCTTTGCCAATCCTATCGCCGGCCCTTTCGTGCTGGGCATTTCCTCCGGCGCCAAGCTGGTCGTAGCTCTGACTATGATTTTTCTGCTCCGGCACGGTCTGGTAGGCGGCTCGCTGACCATGATTGCCGCTGCCTTCGTGGGTGCCATGATTTCCATGGGTTTTATTCTTCTCATTTCCCAGCAGGTCAAAAACATGTCGATGCTAGTCATTTGCGGCGTTATGATTGGCTATATCTGTTCGGCTATCACCGATTTTGTGGTTACCTTTGCCGACGACTCCAACATCGTCAATTTACATAACTGGTCTTTAGGCAGCTTTTCCGGCATCAGTTGGGACAACGTGGCTGTGATGACGGCGGTGGTAGGCCTTACGCTGCTTTTCACCTTTTTTCTCTCCAAACCTATCGGTGCCTACCAAATGGGCGAGGTATACGCGCAGAACATGGGCGTCAATATTCGGGCCTTTCGCTTCATGCTGATTTTGCTGTCCAGCATTTTATCGGCTTGCGTGACCGCCTTTGCCGGCCCCATTTCCTTTGTAGGCATCGCAGTGCCCCATCTGGTGAAAAGTTTGTTCCACACCGCTAAACCCCTCCTGATTATTCCCGCCTGCTTTCTGGGCGGCGCGGTGTTCTGCCTGTTTTGCGACCTTATCGCCCGCACAGTCTTTGCGCCCACCGAGCTCAGTATCAGCTCCGTTACCGCCGTATTCGGCGCGCCCATCGTCATCTATATGATGATAACCCAGCGTACCCACCAGTCTTAATCGAAAGCGAGGAAACACCATGCAGGAGCCTTATCTCTACACCCAGCATATGACCGTGGGCTACGGCAACCAGCCCCTCATCCGTGATATCTGTCTGCAGTTGCGCCGAGGTCAGATTATGACTCTCATCGGTCCCAACGGTTCTGGCAAGTCCACCATTCTCAAAAGCATCATTGGACAGTTGCGGCTTTTGGGCGGCGCAGTCTATCTGGATGGCCGCGCCATGGCGCAGATGAACGAGCTAGACATTGCCAAGCGTCTTTCTGTGCTGATGACCGAACGTATTCATCCCGAACTGATGACCTGTGAAGATGTCGTCAGCACAGG
Source organism: uncultured Peptococcaceae bacterium (assembly GCA_902492275.1). GTDB lineage: Bacteria > Bacillota > Peptococcia > Peptococcales > Peptococcaceae > UBA7185. Next base: position 3,764 of record CABUKW010000001.1, on the reverse strand, counting down.
CCGCTATCCTTACACCGGTCGGCTGGGCATTCTCACAGCACAAGACCGCCAGAAGGTGCAGGAAGCTCTGACGCTGGTCCACGGCCAGGACATCGCCCACCGCCAGTTTTCCGCTGTCAGCGACGGCCAGCGGCAGCGCATTCTGCTGGCCCGGGCGCTCTGTCAGGAGCCGGAAGTGCTAGTGTTGGACGAGCCCACCTCTTTTTTGGATATCCGGCACAAACTGGAGCTTTTATCCATCCTGAAAGACATGATACAAAAGCGGCAGTTAGCGGTGCTGCTCTCCCTGCATGAACTGGATTTGGCCCAAAAAATCTCCGATTGGGTGGTGTGCGTCCACAACAACGCCATTGAGCGTTCCGGCCCGCCAGAGGAAATTTTCACCGCCGATTTCATCATGGAGCTTTATGGAGCCACCAAAGGCAGCTACAACGCCCTGTTCGGCTCTCTGGAATTGGCCGCTGTAACCGGTCAGCCCCAAGTGTTTGTCATCGGCGGCGGCGGTACAGGCATTCCCGTCTATCGCAAATTGCAGCGGCAGGGCATTCCCTTCGCCGCCGGCGTTCTGCACCAAAACGATTTAGACTATCCCGTAGCCCAGGCACTAGCAGCCGTTGTCGTCACCCAGCGCAGCTTTGAGCCTATCAGCGATGAGGCCTTCTCCCAAGCTGCTGCCCTGCTGCAAAGCTGCCACATCGTCCTCTGCCCGTTGGATACCTTCGGCACCATGAACCAGAAAAATCAACAGCTCCTGCAACTAGCCCAAGAAAGCGGCAAACTCAAACAGACAGTATGAAACAAAGCTGCCTGTCAGTTCACACTAGAATTGACAAGCAGCTTTGTTATTTATCTTGATAGACAACAATATATACACTATAAAGAACGGACTTACCGTTTTAAACTGTAAATTTCATCTTTTATAAATACTCCTCGATAATAAGCGTCGAGTGCGCCATCTAGCCGTTCAATATATTCCGCATAATGGACCGGGAACTGTTTTATATGAGTCATATCTTGTTTATCAAAATGATAGATGATTTCTTTAAGAATGCTCTGATAAACGAAAGTAATTTTCATAGCCGTTTCCATACTTCGCCCTTTCGTAAGCGCTTCTTTTGCCAAGACAATAATACTATCATAATACTCCCAAAAATGCTGAATACAAAATATGTTCTTCTCATGTAAATCATAAATGAAACTATTTTCACTGCATTGATAATTACAATCTATAACCATAATCGCATCGTTCAATTCCATAGTACACCTCATAAATTTCGCTTTATTGCCCTTGATTTCCCGATTGAATAATTTTTTCAAAATCTCTTACCTTACTTTATTTCTGAACCATATCACATTTCCATTCTTTTTCTTCCCTGATTTTGCGACTTTTTTCTTTTTTAGTAACATGCTTTTTCATTCCATGCTGTTTGCGTTGAAAATTCTTTCTTCGATAATCTTTTACCCATGACTATTCCCTACTTTCCTGTGTCAGCGCTTCAATCGGCGTTGCTGGTCGTCGCGAACAATATGGACAATCCAAATCGTCGCAAGCCTCCTCTAACCATACATTACAGGATACGCAGCAGCAGGCATCGTACTTAAAATAGTAAAACTGTGTTTTTTTCTCGCAAATTGGACAGGGTATAGGCAACCAATTTCCATAAGGCATCCATTTTCTTAGATTATGTAAATAACAGCGATATCGCTTGTTTTTTTTCAAAGAATCATTCCTTTCATTTATACACGTTTACACAATTATTTTTGAATTGCATTATACTACATTCTACAAAAATCATCAAGATAGGTAACTGAAGCTCCTTCACCATCTCCAACGCATTCGTACAAAAATTCGCGCTTTCAACACGCTAGTCCGATTAAGGTGACAGGGTATTTGATTTATTATGTTGAGCTTGTTGAAAAATGGCACAAAGAAGTTTTCCCCAGAATAACACTCTCCTTTTTAATGGAGCCGCACCTCAAAATACCATCTGTCCTTTCGGCTGCTTATAGCTTTGATGCTATGAATTGAATTGTCTGATACGTTGCGGAAATTTTTTCGACCACTGTAGCGTAATCGTCTGATTTTTCTGCGGCGATTTCTTTTTTTCTTTTCAAAATTCTTACAGTTTGGCATGATTTTAGCCTTGTATTCATATCCTATAAACAGTGTTTTCTCTGTAAAATTTTCTTGTATAATTGCTGCATTTTTTTGTATACACTTTCTTCGTGAATCAATGTTTGTCCTTGTATAAAATACAAACGTCCACAAAATAATTTTAAAATTTACATTCGTCCATCACAGACAATATGAATATACATTATTTTACAATTCATAGTGTCTGAAATGGACATGCGTCCACGATGAAAAAATGTATGTTTTAAACATAAAATTCATTGTTTATACAAAATATGCTGCTATATAATTCAATATATACAGCTTCTCGTATATTGTATGCATTCTGTGAAGTGTGGCACATTCTTCCCCATAGATTTTATAAAAACTGCTCATTTTTTCTCACAAAAAAACGCTGTCCAATCACATTATTTTGTATTATAATACTCCACAGAGAAAAGTTTTGTTGATTTAGTATATATCAATCATTCATTTATGGTTATATATGCCACACAATCAACGGCATATCATTTTATGCGTTCGTATTCTTACCATTATTATCTTTCTTAGGAGGATGTTTTATGTCAACACTTTTAACCGTTATTCAAGACGTCAACGGCGCTATCAGCAATGTTGTGTGGGGACCAATTATGCTGACGCTGCTGATTGGTACCGGCTTACTGCTCTCAGCTCGCATGGGCTTCCCTCAGTTCACTAAATTTGGTTATGTGATGAAAAATACCATCGGCGGCTTATTCAGCGGCAAACACCGCACTGCTGACGAATCGGGCGTTAGTCCGTTCCAGGCTGTAGCCACCGCTATGGCTGGCACCATCGGTACCGGCAGTATCACCGGCGTTGCCACTGCGTTAGTATCCGGCGGTCCAGGGGCTATCTTCTGGATGTGGATCAGCGCACTGCTGGGCATGGTGACCAAATATTCGGAAATCGTATTATCTTTGGCCTATCGTGAAAAAAATGACCAGGGACAATGGTCTGGCGGTCCTATGTATTATATCCAGAACGGTTTGGGTTTGAAATGGCTGGCTGTACTCTTCGCTTTCTTCGTAGCCATTGCCTGTCTGGGTACCGGGAATGCTACCCAGGGCAACTCCATCTCCATGGCGCTGCAATCTACACTGGGCATTAACCCTATGATTACCGGCGTTGTACTGACCATTTTTGTAGGCGCTATCATTTTGGGAGGTATCCGCCGTATCGCAACCATTACCGAAAAGCTGGTGCCATTCATGGCCGTATTCTATGTGGTAGTTGCTGTTGTGGCTTTGGTTTTAAATCTTGACAAAATTCCTGCAGCCTTTTCTTTAATCGTCAGTGAAGCTTTTAACTTCCAGTCTGCCGCTGGCGGCGCTGCCGGTTACGGTATCATGGTAGCTATGCGTTATGGCTTTGCCCGTGGTATTTATTCCAACGAAGCCGGTTTAGGTACTGCGCCTATCGCCCATGCTTCCTCCAGTGCCAAAAATCCTGTCGAACAGGGGATTTGGGGGATGTTTGAAGTATTTTTTACCACCATTATCATTTGCACCTGTACTGCCATGGTAATCCTGACCAGCGGTGCGCTGGAAACTGGCCTGACCGGTTCGGCACTGAGTATCGCTGCTTATAATCAGGTTATTCCCGGCATTGG